>JAEZJL010000330.1 GCA_023415815.1 Bacillota bacterium
GATAGCGGCCCTGGAGGGCGGCGTGGGCGCTCTTGCCGTCGCCTCGGGCTCGGCTGCGGTCACGTATGCGATACTCAACATCGCAGGAGCAGGGGATGAAATAGTTTCCGCCAGCACTCTTTACGGAGGTACATACAACCTGTTCCTGGTCACGCTGCCGAAGCTGGGGATCAAAACGGTGTTTGTCGACCCGGACGACCCCGAAAATTTCAGGAAGGCGATAAACAGCAAAACCAAGGCGCTGTATATAGAATCCATAGGAAATCCGGGCATTAATATCATCGATATTGAAGCCGTTGCAAAAATCGCTCATGAAAACAAGATACCTCTCATCATCGACAACACCTTCGGGACGCCTTACCTGATCAGGCCTATCGAATTCGGAGCCGACATCGTGGTGCATTCGGCGACCAAATTCATCGGCGGGCACGGCACCTCGATCGGCGGAGTTATCGTTGACTCAGGCAAATTCGACTGGCTGGGAAGCGGCAAATTCCCGGGCCTCACCGAACCCGACCCGAGCTACCACGGGATCAACTATGCGAAGGACGTGGGAGCCGCGGCGTATGTGCTGAAGGCCAGAGTCCAGCTGCTCAGGGATACCGGAGCCGCACTTGGACCGTTCAACTCCTTCCTCTTCCTGCAGGGTCTGGAAACACTCTCGCTCAGGGTTGAGAAGCACGTGTCCAACACAAAGAAGATCGTTGAATTTCTGAGCGGCCATCCCAATGTAACCTGGGTGAATTATCCGAGCCTTAAGGGTAATAAATACTACGACCTTGCACAGAAGTACCTGCCGAAGGGAGCGGGCTCCATATTTACATTCGGAATAAGGGGCGGATTGGAGGCTGCGAAGAAATTTATAGACGGCCTTGAGATTTTCTCGCTGCTGGCAAATGTCGCAGACGCAAAGTCTCTCGTGATTCACCCGGCGACAACCACCCATTCGCAGCTCTCCGAGGAGGATCAGGCCGCTTCGGGCGTAACTCCCGATCAGATCAGGCTCTCTATCGGCATAGAGGATGCGGACGACCTTATCTATGACCTCGATCAGGCTCTCAAGAAGGCGGTTGGCGCATAATTGCCGGGAGAGGGCAGAATTGCAGGATATACTGATGAAATATAAATCGGGCGGCAATGACCGCCCGGTTTTGCGGAGTGACAGTGAAGTTCTGATTGTCACTCCTTTTTATTGCTTGCATATATGAAGAAGGACATACAATAGGGACGGTTTTATCCGGAAGAGTGCCCGGAACCGTCCCTATTGTTTTCTATTGATTTTGCAGAACTGTCCCCCCAGGCCTATTGCGTTGGCGATTTAGCAGAACTGTCCCTCCAAGCGTATAGGGACGGTTTTATCCGGGAGAGTGTCCGGAACCTTCCCCAATGTTTTCTGTTGATTTTGAAGAACTGTCCCTCCAAGCGTATAGGGACAGTTTTATCCGGGAGAGTGTCGGGAACCTTCCCTAATGTTTTCTATTGATTTTGCAGAACTGTCCCCCCAAACCTATTGAGCGGGTGATTTCGCAGAACTGTCCCCGGGCCTCACCTTGCCGCGACGATAGCGCTGAGCAAGTCCTCGGCCAGTCTGAGCCCGCCCCTGTAGCCCGTGTATCCGCGGTCCAAAACGGCCCGGTTTGCTACGGGAAAGCTGACGGTCAGGTGGGGGGCTCCCACCGACTGCGCAAGGTCGCGGTCCAGCGAGCTTCCCACTACGAAGCCGGGGCTGAAGGTCCTTGCATATTTATTGGCCGTCCTGGAATAAAGCTCATTCAGATGCCTTATAACCTCGCTTGTGTCCGTTTCGAATACTACCTTCGGCTTAAGCCCGGATTCCAGGCTTTCCGATATTTTCCCCAGGCGAGCCTTCTGTTCGTCGTTCAGCTGGTCGGAAAAGACGACCAGCTCCGGCAGCCATCCCAGGTCATCCGATAAAAACCTGGTTATCGCAGGCGCGTAATTGACGTCGCCAATGACAACCGCATACCGCTGCAAATCAAGGTCGTTATAGCACTCGGTCAAGGGGTCAAGGTAATTGAAATAGAGTCTGTTTTCCTCATCGATCAGCTTCTCCGCAACTTCCGCGTCAATGGAAAGAGCCTCCGCCGCCTGCCTGAGGAAACTGTCAGAAGCAGACGGGCCAACCGGCAGGGGAGCGATGATATACGGAGTGCCGTGGACCTCTTTAAAAGCCTCCGCCGCCTCTACTCCGTATACGTCCGACACAACTATGTTCAGCTCCGCGTCTCCGCTTTCGCGCAGCCCATCCAGGCTGTCCGCGGATGTAAAATAAGTGTTTGCCTGAAGGCCGAGCTTTTCCAGCAATAGTCTGATTCCTTCAAGATTTCCTCTCCAGAACGCGTCCATATAGGGGACGATTCCCAAAACATTGACCTTCCCTTTTTTCTTCAGGGGGTTCGGACGGATATAGTCCTTTATCAGGGCCCGGAGCACCAGGTCATACCCGTAGTATGAATTGCCCTTGAAGCCCCCGGTCTGGGCAGACAAAATGTTTACGCCCTGTTCCCGGTATTCGCTGACCACAGCTCTGACATCATCTCCGATTACCTCGGTGACGCAGCCGGTTATGACAATGAACAGCTTGCCGTCAATGACCTCCAGCGTATTTTTTATTTCCTCATGCAGCCTGTCAACTCCTCCGAACACGATGTCCCTTTCCTGTACGTTGGAGCTCGGCACGCTCAGGCCGCCGCAATAGCCGCCTACCTGCAGCCCGCTTCCGCCGTTCTGCGTCCAGGCGATATTTCCTGCGCAGCCCGATGCTGCGTGCAAGATGGGTATGGTATCCGGAAGGGCGTTTATCGTGGACATTGCGCCTCCAAGGGAACAAAAATAGCGGGGCCTCTCTATAAAATTACTCATTTTCCGTACCTCCTGCAGGCTTTATATATTTGTAAGGATTCTCTTCATACCACTGTCCGGTGTACGGAAGTCTTACATATTTGCTAAGTTTTTTATTGAAGGAGGTATTTGAAAGCTGCCTGTAAAGTCTTTTGGCCAGCTCGTACACGCCTTTGTAGCCGATATAGCTCAGGCCTGTGTTGTAGATTACATGCGTGGCTATCCCGAGCTTCGACGCTGTGCCGTTGCCGTTCCAATGCCCCAGGAATAAATCGGGTTTGAGCTTTTTCAGAAGATTGGCCTCCTCAAAGGGCTGCGCATTGGCAATATTGACGGGAAGCTCCGGCCCTATGGTGGCCGCAAGCTTGTCGTATTCGCTGTTTGCAAATTCATCATGGTGATATGAGCGTATCCCGACGACCTCGAAGCCCAATTCGTAAAGGAGCCCCGCCGTAGCCAGTGCTCTGAACTCGCCTGCGCCTATGAAGACGCGTTTGCCCTTGAAGACAGGCAAAAATTCCTCCAGAGCCGCTTTGAGCTCCCTGACTTCCTCTCCGATCAGCCTTTCAGCCTGCTTCTCCAGACCAAAGAAGGCCGCGATGTCCCTGAACCAGGAATTCGTATTCTCTGTGCCGATCGGCATATGCTTGATGATATATGGGATGCCGAACTTTTCTTCAAGAAATTTAATGAAATAATCGTCGTGCGTGGGACATGTGCTTATGGACAGCGCGGCCTGCGTCACCCTGTACATCTCCTCGGGCTTTGAAAAGACGGGGAAGACGTTCACTTCAAGCCCGATAGCCTCAAGAAGCCTTGAAAGCTCAAGCTCGTCGCCCTTTCCCATGGAGGAGACGTTGAAAAGGTTGACCGTCCTGCTTTTTCTATACCGCTCTTTTAGTTTCTCAAGCTCATCCTCGAAAAGGGGCTCCCTGTACCCGGGCTCCTCAAGCAGCTTGCGCCCGATCCCGTGGTATACCGCGTCATAGGCGGTTGCCCAGATTTTGGTTTTGAAGCCCTCGCAGTGGACCGGTATGATTCTCGCGGAAACGTGGGGCTGGATACGCTCCGCCGTCCCGTCGATGTCGTCTCCGATAATCCCGGGAACGCAGCCCGCGACGACTGTAATGGTAGTGGGCCTGTACCGCGCATCGGCTTCAATGATCGCCTTTTCAAGCTTTATTTCACCGCCGTTGATTACATCGGATTCATTCAACGCCGTTGAAAGCCAGAGGGCGTCCTTGACCCTTCCCCAGCGCATATTGCCGCCGGACCTCACGTTCGCATTCTGGGAATGGGAGCAGGAGCCGCAGCCTATGGCCCCGTGCAGAAGCACCACATTGCCGGGAATGCTGTTGAGTATGGCCATACCGGGTAAAAGAAGGCAAATCGACCCCTGTGTGAATCCGCGTTCTCCGTCGTTGAAGCAGCAGCCTTTCGACTTATCCTTTAAGCCGCACAGTGTTCCGCCGTATGTAATGCACGCCTTCAGCCTGTCTTCCCTCTTCGGGGCTTCTCTGTTATCCAGGTAACTCAATTTCTCATACCTCCAAAGCTTCATATGAATTTATTAATCAATTCACTTTTGCCATGGCCGGGATAACATAAAGGACAAGTGCGGCAACAAGATGCCGGCGCCGCTGCTTGACCTCCGGTTGTCCGGTCGGCCATTTAATCTTAGTATTCCTACTACTTTTATATATTTTAGAACATGGGAGGGCAATAGTCAAGATTTATTTAGCCCGGCTCGCGGTGTAGCACGGCTTGCGGCAGAGAAGCATGGAATAAAAAAGTTAACCGGTAGGAATTATAAAATAATTTTCAAAAGCTATTGACAAAACGCTTAAAGGAGTATAAAATAACCATAAATAAAACATATCGGATAACTCGGGATTAAGAATATAGGGAGGTCATACAATGTCGAAAATTGCGAAAAATCTTACGGATCTGATTGGAAACACTCCGCTCTTGGAGCTGGTCAATTACAGCAAGGCAAATAACCTGGAGGCAAGGCTGATTACCAAGCTTGAATATTTCAACCCTGCAAGCAGCGTAAAAGACAGGATAGGCTATGCTATGATCAAGGACGCCGAGGATAAGGGGCTGATTAACAAGGATACGGTCATCATCGAGCCTACGAGCGGCAATACCGGCATAGCTCTCGCGTTTGTCGCGGCGGCAAAGGGCTACAGGCTTATAATCACGCTCCCGGATACCTTCAGTATAGAAAGAAGAAGCCTTTTAAAGGCTTTGGGAGCCGAGCTTGTACTTACTCCGGGTGCGGAGGGAATGCCGGGCGCCATAAGAAGAGCTGAGGAGCTTGCGGCCCAGACTCCCAATTCGTTCGTACCGCAGCAGTTTAAAAATCCCGCGAATCCCGAGATTCACAGAAAGACGACGGCTGAAGAAATCTGGAGGGATACGGACGGCCAGATAGACATATTTGTCAGCGGAGTCGGCACAGGCGGCACGGTCACCGGTGTCGGCGAGGTTTTGAAGCAGAGGAAGCCGGACATACGGATAGTCGCAGTGGAGCCTTTCGAGTCTCCGGTTTTATCCGGCGGTACGAAGGGCCCGCATAAAATACAGGGTATAGGCGCCGGATTTGTGCCGGATGTACTGAATAAGGGCGTTATCGACGAGATATATAAGGTGAAAAGCGAGGAAGCCCTTGAGACGGCAAGAACACTGGCAAAGGTCGAGGGACTGCTGGTGGGCATTTCGTCCGGAGCCGCAGCCTTTGCCGCAGCCCAGCTGGCAAAGAGGCCTGAAAACAAAGGTAAGACCATAGTCGCCATCCTCCCCGATACAGGTGAGAGGTATCTGTCGACGGTCCTTTTCCAGGAAGCATGAACGCTTCCAAGTGGAAGCCTGATTTCTGGGGTATAGGATGAATGAAATAGAAGAGATATATTAAAGGGGAGAACCCCCTTTAATTCGGGCAATTTGGCGGGACGCCAGATGTGCAAAAGTCGAAGGGGCTCGACGCCCCTAAGACTTTTATTTTAGAGCAAAACAAAGTAATTTGATATGAATACTAAGGAACAATTTGCGGATTCCGGGAAGCTCAGAAGCTTATATAATTGCAAAACGCCCGTGATTTAGATATATTCCATGAATTCAAGTGTGGAGGTGCCGGCAATGGCTGAGCTCGGTACGATAATCAACAAAAAGATAGAAAGTATATCAAACGAGGACCTCAAGAGGCTTCTGGATTTGATCGAATCCGTCCGCTACGGCTCCATAACGCTCATTATTCAGGATGGAAAAGTGATACAGATTGAGAAGAATGAAAAGGTAAGGCTTAAATAATCGATTTCTGAAAGCTCATTATATTCGGCAGCGGAAACAGACTGCCGCATTTTGAGGATAGAGGCCACTCCTGATATAATATAATCTTCCGCCGGGCACTATAATAATGCCCGGTTTTTGTTCTTTGGGAAAGTTTGAAGGAACGTCAAATATATAAAAACCAGGGGATGCGATCCCTGAGATTTTTGTTATTGCGATTTGACATGACAGCCAATGCACAAAAGCCGAAGGACTCCAGGCTCATAGGGCTTTTACGGCTCTGCCCGGCACTTGACACATTGACGGAACAATACTAAAATGTATAAAAGCAATATGAAAAATAGGAAAACGGAAAGAAGGCAATAATGTGGCAGGAAATCTATACGGAAGAGAAGACGCCCTCAAGATTCTACATGAAAACATAAAGAGTGAAAGCCTGATAAGGCACGCAATAGCTGTAGAAGCCGTAATGAGGCATTTTTCACGCCTGCTTGAGCAGGAGGACGAAGAAAAATGGGGGGTCATAGGACTGCTGCACGACATCGACTTTGAGCTGTATCCCGAGCAGCACTGCTTCAAGGCCAGGGATATATTGAGGTCCAGCGGCTGGCCCGAGGAATACGTCAGAGCGGTCGAGAGCCATGGATACCGGCTCGTGAACGATGTGGAGCCCATCCATGTGATGGAAAAGGTGCTGTACGCCACCGACGAGCTGACGGGTCTGATTTCCGCAACCGCTCTCATGAGGCCCGGAAAAAGCTTATTTGGCCTGGAAGTCAAGTCGGTGAAAAAGAAATGGAAGCAAAAGGGCTTCGCCGCAGGCGTAAATCGCGAGGTCATAGAAGAAGGCGCGGCCATGCTGGGCATGGAGCTCGATTATGTAATAGAGCAGACGATCGCAGGTATGCAGGATGTGGCTGAAGAGCTGGGGCTGAAAGGGGAGGCGGAGGCATAAAAATATAACGGCAAAAAGCGTGCCGGCTATCGATATTCAACCCTTTAACGGAAAAGTGTAAAATACAGGCCATATGGGCCGATATTTTACACTTTTGTATTATATCTGATAATAGTTGAAGCATTCCTTTGCGGGACTGATTCTGGATTCTTTTACATAATCCTCGATAGAAGCGGCCGGAAGCGGCTTGCTGAAAAGGTATCCCTGCAGCAGCTCGCAGCCCTGCTCTCTGAGATAGTCAAGCTGTTCGCCGGTCTCCACTCCTTCTGCGACAAGGCTTATATTCATTTTGCAGGACAGGGTTATGAGCGCGGAAATGATGGCCTCGTTTTTGGGATTTTTATTGATGTCCGTAATGAAGGATTTATCAATTTTAATTTTATCAACCGGCAGCTGCTTCAGGTAGATCAGCGACGAGTAGTGCGTGCCGAAGTCGTCAAGAGTTATCCTGACGCCTTTATCCTTAAGGTTTACCAAGGTCTGCGCGGCGGCCTCCATGGACTCCATCCAGGCGCTTTCGGTTATTTCAAGCTCAAGGTATTTTGGTTCAAGCCTTGAATTTTCCAGCGCTTTAATCACGATGCCGTAAAAATCCTTTTGCTGGAGCTGGCGGGCGGAGATATTTACCGCCACGCTTACATGGGAATAGCCTTTTTCCTGCCAGAGCCTGTTTTGCGTGCAGGCGGCTTCGAGCACCCAGTTTCCTATAGACACAATAAGGCCGTTTTCTTCCGCGACAGGTATGAAATCCAGGGGCGGGACAAGGCCCCTGCGGGGGTGCTGCCAGCGTATCAGCGCTTCCAGGCCCGAAAGCCTTCCTGTTGCGGCGCTTACGACCGGCTGGTAATAAAGCGTGAATTCATTTTGTGCGATGGCCCGCCTCAGGTCATTTTCCAGGTTGTATCTCTGAAGCAGCTTTTCATTTGCGGCTTTTTCGAAGAACCGGTACTGGTTTTTCCCTCTTTTTTTCGCGGAGTATATGGCGGAATTTCCTATCTGGACAAGCTCGCAGTAGTCCTCATAGGCGCCCGGACACATAATGATTCCTATTGAAGCCGTTACAAAAATCTCGTGCCCTGAAATATGGAACGGCTGTTTGAACAGCCTCAGCACCCTTTTTGCAATGCTTGCCGCAGCTTCGCCGCTGTCCGTATCGGCCAGCAGCATTAAGAATTCATCCCCGTCCATCCTGGAGATGTTGTCGTTTTCGCGGATGCAGCCTTTAAGCTTTTCCACCACCGATACCAGAAGCGCATTACTCACGCGCAAGCCGTATGTATCGCTGAGCTTGCGGAAATCGTCAAGGTCGATGAAGAGCGCCGCGCCTTTGTTTTTCAGCCTTATTGAAGCGTTTTCCGTATTCCGCAGCCTGTCGAAAACATATTTAAACTTGGGAAGTCCAGTGTCCGGGTCAAAATTGCTCACGTATTGCAATTCCTGCTCAAGGGCCTTGTATTTGGAGATGTCGGTGAGCGAACCCGCCATTTTTATTATGCCGCCGCTTTCATTGCGAGCAGCTGCGCCGTTGCAGAGGACCCACGAAAATGTGCCGTCCTTCAGCCTTATTCTGAAGGAAGCAATAAAAAAATCGGATTTCTCCTGCAGGAATTTTTTTATTTCGCCCAGTAAAGGCCTTCTGTCCTCCTTTGGAACGAGTGAAAAGAATTTAAACATGGTGCCGTTATTTATCAAATTCCTGTTGCCTGTGATGCTTTCCCATTTGCCTGAAAAACTGACCTCTTTTGCTTCAAAGTCCCAGAACCAGGCTATATCTCGGATGCCCTTCAGCATAAGCCCGAAATTTTCTTTTATGTATTTGCTTTGTCCCGGCCGGTATGTTGATTTTTCCGCAAGCATTTCGGTCATACCTTTCACACTGCATTTTTTCTGGGAGGTTGAGCATCAACTGTATTCACAAAACCAAGTAATCCAATAGAATAACTACAGTATCAATTCTAATATATGGATTCCGCAATGTCAACCATTAATATCGTGATTGCGACAGCGGGGGACGGTTCTTAAATTGTCGCATGCGGCTAAAATCGGAGAAGCAGCATAACGTTCAGGGACCAGAGCTCCGGCCTTGCGACGGGGGACGGTTCTTAAATTGCCGCATGCGGCTAAAACCGGATGAGATGCAAAAAGGCCGGGGCCCAAAGCCCTCAGCCTCAATATTTGCACGCCTTGATGATCGCTGTGCTTAAACAATAAAAGAGTACAAAAGCACCCGAATTTTATCTTCCAATCTAATCGGCAGAATCCGCCGCCCCGGAGATATCCGCCGTATGGCGCTTGCCGCTGTAAATCAAGGTTGCGACAAACAGCGCTATAATGATCACATCGCTTATACCGCCCACGATGTACATCGGCTTCAGGCCGAAATGGTCTATGAAGAGCCCGCCTCCGTAGTTGCCCACAATTGAGCTCAGGCCCATGCCGAAGGCGTTTGCGACGGTCAGCGAGGTTGCTTTCAGCTCCGGGGGCGAAAGCATGAAAACGTAGTTAAGCATACCGACAAGAAACAGGCTGTATGCGGGTCCCTGGAGGAATTGGGTGAGCATGACCTGGTCCGGGGTGGCCGCATGGGCGAAAAGAAACATCTGGGACATGTAAAGCGCGGCTGAAATTATTATGAGCTTGAGATGCCCGAACCTGTTCAGCAGATAGCTACCGAACAGAAAGAAAGGGACCTCGATCAGCGCTTTTATCGAATGCATCACGCCGTACTGTTCCATTGTCCCGCCCGTATGCTCAAAGAGATTCGGAAGAAAAGTAGCGGCGGCGTTGTTCGGTGTGCTGAGAAAAAATATGAATATTACAAATATCAGATAGTGACGGTTTTTCAGAAGCTTGAGCGGCCTGATATTATAAATGCCGGCATGGGCCGTAGGGTGTACGTCCTTGATTTTTAGAGCTACTATCAGGGTTATTACCACTAAAAGCGTGTATATGAGGAATATGATGCCGACGGCCCGGCCGTTGATTATTAGGCCGAAAAGCAATACCATGGGTGCGAAGCCTATCGAGCCGCATAGCCTGATAGAGCCGTAGCTGATGCTGGCGCCGCTGTTGCTTGCGAGGCTCGATACCATCCATGCATCCGTAATAGAGACGATTGCGCACCTGAAAAATGCGTCGACGCAGAGGAGCAGGATAATATACGTCTGGTCGTGCAGAAAAAACAACGAGGCATATGTTAACGAGCAGACGCTCATGCACAGTACAAATACTCTTTTATAAGACTTCAGCCAGTCGCTGATCATTCCCCAGATGGGTTGGCTGACAATGCCGATGACCGCGTTGACGGATAATATCAGGCCTATTTTCCCGTTCTGGAAGCCCTGCTCCCTTAAAAATACGACGATGTAGGGGCCTACTGCAAAGCATGCCCAGAAGATAAACTGGAAGCCGCTGAATTGAAGCCTTTTTTTGCTGATGGAATTTGTAACGGCAAGTCCGCCCATTTAACATATGCCTCCGGTTGTCTGTCATTCATTCGATGCGTCAGCCGCGCAGGTATTTCTCGATTTCTGCGGCCGTGGGCTCGACGGGGTCTGCCTTGACGCCGGGCAGGTATTTGCAGGCCTCGTACAAGGCTGCCGCAACCTTGCCGTGTATTCCGGTGCAGTGGTGTATATACGGGCCGTACATGAATTTGTGCTCCCAGAGCGGCCAGTCCTTGAACTCCGCCCAAAGGTACGTCCCCTTGTTTTTAGGACCGGAGACGCCTTTACCTTCGCCCATTAGCAGATAATAGTCGCCCTTTATGCCGTCAAATCTGGAGAGGGTGATGTCTCCGCCCTTGATTTCCCATTCGCCCACCCCGGGACATCCATTGCCGGTGAGAAAAGCCCGGTCCGGGTCCTTTGCCAGCGAATAGGGGAAGGTGCCGCAGTGCCAGAGAAGCTCGGCGTTCGGATTTTCGGGATGCCGGATGGTCAGATCCGCGAAGAAGACGGGGCTCTGCCCGAATTTTGAGGCCTGGAGCATGATTGAGGTGATGGCTCCGTGGATATCCGTTTCGCAAACCGTCGGCAGGCCGTCGTCCGTCAGGTCGGCGTCCACGAAGCAGGCATTGCACTTGATAGCCCTCTGTATTGCGCTCCAGCACTGTATGCCTATTGCCGAAAGCTCTTCCTTATCGGCCCAATTCCTTATCGTCGCTTTTAGAGCAGCCACCCGCTTGAGCTCTTCATCACTGATATGGATGTGCTTTACTCTGCTCCGTATGTCGG
>JAEZJL010000358.1 GCA_023415815.1 Bacillota bacterium
TGCCATACCTGTGCTCCGCAGCTGTAACCTCGCTGTATGATTTATGCGGCGGTATTCCGGACGGAATAAAAAGCACCCTCTCCAGCCCGAAAGCCTCCCTTACAGCTTCTGTTATTATCAAATGCCCTAAATGTATGGGATTGAAGGTGCCGCCAAACAAACCTATTTTACTGTATTCATCCGACATTCCGCAATGCCTCGTGCCTCTTATGTCATTTTATTCCGATGTCTTTCCTGTAATGCATACCCTTAAAGCTGATTTTTTCTGCCGCCCTGTAAGCTTCCTCCCTCGCGTCCTCCAGGGAAGCTCCGACAGCCGTCACACCGAGAACCCTGCCGCCTGCGGTAAGGAATTTGCTGTCCTCAAGCTTAGTACCCGCATGGAAAACCATGACCCGGGCGGCCTTTTCCGCTTCGGCGATACCCGTTATCTCAAAGCCGGTCCCGTATTTTTCGGGATAACCGCCCGAGGCAAGTATCACACATACCGCGGCGTTGTCCTCCCATTCAATTTTAACAGAATCCAGTTTTTCGTCAATAATTGCCTCAAATATTTCTATGATATCGGTTTTAAGCCTTGGAATGACAACCTGTGTCTCGGGATCGCCGAATCTGGCGTTGTATTCCAGAACCTTCGGGCCTTCGGAGGTTATTATGAGCCCGAAATATAAAATGCCCTTGAACCTCCGGTTTTCACTGTTCATGGCCTCAATCGTTGGCCTGTATATCTTATGCATACAGTATTCGGCCATTTCAGGCGTGTAAATCCTGCTGGGCGAAAAGGTGCCCATACCGCCCGTATTCAGACCCCTGTCGCCGTCAAGCGCTCTTTTGTGATCCTGTGAGCTGACCATGGGCACAATCGTGCTCCCATCGGTGAAAACCTGCAGAGAAACCTCCGGTCCGATCAGGAACTCCTCAATGATTATCCTGTTGCCCGCGCTGCCGAAAGCTTTGTCAATCATCATGGAATTGACGGCATCCTGCGCCTGATCAAAGCCCTCCGCAATTATGACGCCCTTACCAAGCGCCAGACCGTCCGCTTTTATGACTATAGGGTAATTCTGATGCCTGAGGTATTCTATGGCGTGCTCGCTGTTGTCAAATACCTCGTATGCGGCCGTCGGTATCCCATATTTTTTCATCAGCTGCTTTGAAAAGGCCTTGCTGCCTTCGATTTCGGCAGCCTTCTTGCGGGGGCCGAACGCCCTCACGCCCTTGCTTTCCAGCGCATCCACCATCCCGGCCGCAAGCGGGTCGTCGGGAGCGACCACAACAAGGTCTATATCATTACCGGCTGCAAAGGCCGATATTCCTTCAATATCCATTGCCTTATACGGCAGGCACTCCGCAAGAGCCGAAATTCCTCCGTTTCCCGGCGCACAATATAATTTGCCGACCAGCGGGCTCTGTGCAATTTTCCGGATCAGCGCGTGCTCGCGCCCGCCTCCGCCAACCACAAGTACTCTCATAATTTATCTCCTTTATAATTCGGGAAACGCTTATTCTGCGTTTTAATGCTTGAAGTGCCTCATGCCGGTGAACACCATGGCAATTCCCAGCTTGTTGCAGGCGTCTATGGACTCCTGATCCCTCAGGGCTCCGCCGGGCTGTATGATGGCTGTTATGCCGGCTTTCGCCGCGGCTTCGACGCAGTCCGCGAACGGGAAAAACGCATCCGAGGCCATGACCGCACCCTTTGTCCTCTCGCCGCCGTATTCTATGGCTATTTTTGCGGCCATGATCCTGTTCAGCTGGCCCGGGCCTATGCCGATAGTCTGCTTTCCCTTCGCCACGGCTATTCCGTTTGACTTTGTGTGCTTGACTACCTTCATTGCGAAGATTAGCTCTTCAAGCTGCCCTTCCTCAAGCTTCTTCTCTGTGACGCATTTTAATTCGTCGACATTGAGCAGCTCGTTATTGTAATTTTGCACCAACAGTCCGCCGGCCACCTTCTTCATGTCGTAGGTGCCTGCGGGCAGTTTGGCCGAAATATTGTCCAGCTTGAGAACCCTGATATTTTTCTTGGTTGTCAGTATATCGAGCGCTTCCTGAGTGTAGGACGGGGCAATGACTATCTCCACAAAGATCTTGTTGATCTCCTCCGCCGTTCTGACGTCGATTTCCCTGTTGGCGGCGATGATGCCGCCGAATATCGAGACGGGGTCGGCCTCATAGGTCATGACATAGGCATCATAGATCGTTTCCGCGCTGGCAACGCCGCAGGGATTGGCATGTTTGACGGCCACAACGGTAGGCTCGTCGAATTCCTTCAGCAGCTCCAGCGCGCCGTTGGCGTCGTTTATATTGTTGTACGAAAGCTCCTTGCCGTGAAGCTGCACAGAGTTGGTAAGGCAGCCGATATTTGCGCCGATTTCCTTGTAGAAGACGGCCTTCTGGTGCGGGTTTTCGCCGTATCTCATATCCTGGACCTTTTCAAAGGTGAGCGAAAGCGTTTCCGGGAAGAACTCCTCTCCCAGCTTGTCTCTCAGGTATTTTGCGATAAGGGTGTCGTAGTGGCTGGTGTGCTCGAATACCTTGTATGCCAGCTTGAACTTGGTCTTTACTGAAATATCCCCCGAGCCCTTCATTTCTTCAAGCACCTGCCCGTAATCGGACGGGTCTACTA
>JAEZJL010000360.1 GCA_023415815.1 Bacillota bacterium
TGCAATCCTTGACCTTTTTCACATAGCCCTCGGTTTCCTTGAAGGGTATCCTGTCAAGACTTTTCCCGGAAGCGCTCAAGCTCTTGTCCCCGAGCCATTCCCGGACATTTCCGCTGCCGCCGTTATATGCGGCGAGTGCAAGGTCGGTATCGTCCCCGAATTCCTTCAGCAGGCTTTTGATATACCAGCAGCCTATGTGTATGTTTGTACCGGGGTCATACAAACTGTCCGGGCCATAGTTATCAAGCTGCATGGTATCCGCCCCCCACTTCCCTGTCTTATCCGTTATCTGCATCAGCCCTCTCGCATTCTTGGGCGATACGGCGTCGGGTTTGAAGTTGCTCTCCACCTTTATCATGGCAAACACCAGATATGGGTCAATTTCGTACTCCGCGGCGTATTTGAGGACATATTCCTTGTATTTTGCCGGATATAACACTTTTTGACCGTTCTCAAAAAGAAAAAGGATAACGATTATAAAAGCAACAAATGCTATGAAATATTTTAACCCGGATTTCCTCTTTTTTTTGTATGTCATTGACGCTGCCAATCCTGCTTTTTTTGTATGAACAGTTTTACGATCGACTTTTCAAGCTCCTCAATGCTGCCGTCGTTGCCCAAAACTTCATCTGCAGCCTGAAGGTATTCTTCGTCCTTCATCTGTGAGTTTATACGGTCTAAAGCTTCCTCGTATGTATAGCCGCTTCTTTCCATCGACCTTTTAATCCTGGTCTCCTTTTCGGCGGCAACCACCCACACCTCGTCGGCTATATCCATAAAGCCGTGCTTTACCGGTATTGGCGCATCGATCACAACGATGTCGGACTTTCCCGAATTCCTTATATTTTCGACACTGTCGAGAATCCTCGAGACGATGTGCTTGTGCGTTATGGACTCAAGGGCATGCCGCTTGACCGGATCCTTGAAGACAACATCCGCAAGCGCCTTCCTGTTCAAGTCGCCGTTCCCGTCGAGTATGCCTCTCCCGAAATAGTCCGTAAGCTCTTCGAGAGCCTTTCCGCCCCTCATGGTCACCGCTCTGGCTATCGAATCGGCGTCAATCAAAACCGCTCCAAGATCCTTCATGATTCTTGAAACTACGCTTTTTCCACTGCCAATGCCGCCGGTCACTCCTATTATCTTCAATATATCATCCTCTTCCACCGTCGCCGGCTTATTTGGTTTCGTACCAGCTGAAGCCGGACTTGACCTCCGCCACCAGCGGCACCTTCATGCAGGCCGCATTTTCCATGCATTCCTTCAGCAGCTCTTCCACCTGCGCTTTTTCAGCCGCAAACGTTTCGATGATCAATTCGTCATGCACCTGTAAAATCAGCCTCGACCTCATGCTGTGCTCCTGCAGCCTTTTATACACCTGCACCATGGCGATCTTGATGATATCGGCAGCGCTTCCCTGGATGGGAGCATTCATGGCGACCCTTTCTCCGAAGGAGCGTATATTGAAGTTGCTGGACTTGAGCTCCGGAAGATATCTCCTCCGGTCAAACATGGTGGTCACATAGCCTGATTCCTTGCCTCTTTCAACCGTGTCATGCATATATTTTTTTACGCCGGGGTATCTCTCCAGATAGTCGTCTATATATTTCCTGGCTTCCTTCCGTGTTATCCCGATATCCCGGGCGAGGCTGAAATCGCCGATCCCGTATACTATTCCGAAATTTACGGCCTTGGCTCTCGAGCGCATGAGGGAGGTGACCTTATCCCTCGGTACTCCGAAGACTCCGGAGGCCGTTGCCGTATGTATGTCCTCTTTGTTTCTGAAGGCTTCTATCATGTTTTCGTCGCCTGTTATATGCGCAAGCACCCTGAGCTCAATCTGCGAATAATCGGCGTCCGACAGCAGGTAATTGCAGTCTTCGGGGACAAACACCTTCCTTATTTCCCTGCCCATCTCGAGCTTGATGGGTATGTTTTGAAGGTTTGGCTCGGTGCTGCTTATCCTGCCGGTGGCGGTTACGGTCTGGTTGAAGCTGGAGTGTATGCGCCCCGTATCGGGATTCACGAGAGCAAGCAGTCCCTCGGCATAGGTCGACTTCAGCTTTACCAGCTGCCTGAATTCCAGTATCCCCGATACTGCCTCATGCATTGGCGCCAGCTGCTCCAGCACCTCCGCGTCGGTTGAATACCCCGTTTTTGTCTTCTTAACGACAGGCAGTCCGAGCTTTTCAAAAAGGATCACGCCCAGCTGCTTCGGCGAATTTATGTTGAATTCCTCTCCTGCGAGCCTGTAAATCCTTTCGGTCGTCTGGCATATACGGACGTCAAGCTCGGCGGAAAACTGCTTCAGGGCCTCGCTGTTGACCTTGAAGCCCCGGTATTCCATATCCGCCAGGACCTCAACCAGCGGAAGCTCTATCTCGTAATACAGTTTTTCCTGTCCGTTTTCCCTGAGCATGCGGTCAAGCCTTCCGGCCAGCTCCGAAAGCACGCTGCACTGGCCTGCGGCAGCGGCGGCAAGCCTTTCAACGGGAATTTCCCCGAACGGCGTATAATTTCTGCCCCTGCCCGAAAGCTCTGCCGGGTCCTCCGGGGAAATATCAAGGTATGCGGCGGAAAGTCCCGATATGGTGTAGCTGTCGGCTGAAGGATTGATTATGTAGGCTCCTATCATGGTGTCGAAGTCCGCGCCTCTAAGGACGATACCCTTCCATCTCAGGTAAACCATAAGACTTTTCAGGTCATGCCCTGTTTTTTTAATGCCTTCGTCTTCAAACAGAGCTTTGAATTCATCAAGGAACTGATTTTCACTTACGCCGTTGACAAGGTTCACATATGCCTCGCATTCCCCTCCCCAGGAGAATGCCGCGCCTGCCGGCTTCGCCCCGTAATTGCCCAGCCTTTCGGCCAGGAAGTATACAGAGGCATGTCCTGCCGCTTTTATGGCGTCCCTTGTCTGTCTGAGGGCGTCTATTTCATTTACGATAATATAATTGCAGGCAGGGGCTGCCACAGCCTGTACTT
>JAEZJL010000387.1 GCA_023415815.1 Bacillota bacterium
CAGGTACACCACGAACGGAAGCACGCCGACCGCGTCCTCGGCGTTGTACAGCACTCCCATAAGCATACCTGCGACCGCCACGCTCAAGGCGTATGCGACCAAGACGGGGATGAACGATTCGGATGTTGCCACGGCGGTATATACCATCAATCTGCCGCCCTCCGGAAAAGTGGCAGCGCCGGTCTTCACACCTGCCGGAGGCGTATATGATACCGCGCAGACCGTAGCCATCGGCACGACGACCACGGGCGCGGCGATCAGGTACACCACGAACGGAAGCACGCCGACCGCGTCCTCGGCGTTGTACAGCGCTCCCATAAGCATACCTGCGACCGCCACGCTCAAGGCGTATGCGACCAAAGCGGGCATGAACGATTCGGACGTCTCTACGGCCTTGTACACAATAAATCCGCAGTCGGGAGACCCGTGGACTTTAGTATGGAGCGACGAGTTTGACAGAGCCGCGGTCGATACGTCCAAATGGAACATGGAAAACAAGGGGGACGGCTTCGGAAACAACGAGGCGCAGTATTACAGGCCCGAGAATGCTGTTATTGAAGACGGGAAACTGGTCATAAAGGCCAAAAAGGAAAATTACGGAGGCCGCAACTACACTTCGGCAAAGCTCTTTACCCAGGGCAAGGGGGAGTGGAAATACGGTAGGTTTGAAGCGAGCATCAAGCTGCCGCTCGGGCAGGGCTTCTGGCCGGCGTTCTGGATGATGCCTGCGGACAATGTGTACGGAGGCTGGGCGGCCTCGGGAGAAGTGGATATCATGGAGGCCAAGGGCAGGATCCCCGATATTGCGGGCGGGACGCTCCACTATGGGGGAGCATGGCCCAATAACAGATATACAAGCGCCAACTACACTTTCCCTCAAGGGCAGTCGATCGCCGGGTTCCATACCTATGCCATCGAGTGGGAGCCTGGAGAATACAGATGGTATGTGGACGGAAACCTGTATCAGACGCAGACCGACTGGAATACCAGAGGCGCTAACGGAGAAGAGAAATTCTCATTCCCCGCGCCCTTTGACCAGGACTTCTACCTTATACTCAATCTGGCCATAGGCGGAAACTTCGACGGTAACCTGCTGCCGCCCGACACAGCGCTTCCGGCGCAAATGGAAGTGGAGTATGTAAAAGTCTATACGCTGACCGGAAGGCCGTACAAGACGCCGGCAGAGCCGGGCGCGGCCCTGGAGCCGCTGCCTCCCGGAGCGAGGCTGCCCGATGGCACGGGAAACCTCGTAAAGGACGTTAATTTCGAGCAGGGCATCAACGACAATCCCGGAGGGGTGGACGCAAATTTCGGAGAAAGATGGAATTATGTCCACAACGCGGATTTCAACGGAGCTGCTGAAGTGAGCATAGAGGCCCTGGGCGGAAGAAACTATGCAAAGGTCAATGTCACCAACAGAGGCTCACAGCCATATTCCGTCCAGCTCGAACAGCTTACGACCCTTGGCAAGGGAAGATGGTACAAATATTCTTTCGATGCGAAGGCCGACAAGAACCGGACCCTCAATACCAAGCTCGGCGGAGGGGGTACCGCAGGCTGGGCCGCATATTCCGACTCCTATACCGTGAACCTGACGACACAGCTCCAGCATTTCGAGAGGGTCTTCCAGATGACTTTGAACTCGGATATCCTGACCCGCATCGAGTTTAACTGCGCTACGGATACCGGGCCCGTATGGATAGGCAATGTGAGGGTTGAAGAGATCCCGGCGTCCCAGGTGGACTACGCTTCTCCGAAAGCTCCGCTGCCCACCACCGGAAACCACATCTATAACGGAGCCTTCGACAAATACACCATTGACCGAATGGCCTACTGGAATGTGACGACGGCAGGCGCAGTAGCATTGGTAAGCGTCCCTGAGAGCACGAGGGAGCTGACCGTCGATATCACGGACGGCGGGACCGCCCCCGGAGCCGTCACAGTAGACCAGAGAGGCGTACAGCTCCTGTCGGGAGAGTCGTATATCCTTACCTTCACCGCATCAGCCGCCGCCAACAGGAGCATTGCGGTGAAGCTTCTGAGCAAGGACGGTACGGCGGTATACGGGAGCCAGGAATTTAACCTGACAACGGGCAGACAGATGTATGAAGCCATATTCAAGATGGAGGCGGCTTCGGATACGGAAGCGCGGCTGGCGTTCCAGCTCGGCGGCAGCAGCTCCGACGTCCGCATCGACAACGTATTGCTGGTTACCACCGACATCGATTACGGCGATATCGACAATTATCCCCTGAAAAACGGCGACTTCTCGCAGGGAATCACAAACTGGGAGATCTATGCCATCGAGGGAGGAGCCGCAAGCTTTGCGGTAGTTGACGGCGAGGCGAGAGTGACGGTCACGGGCGTTGGTCCGGCGAACTACTGCGTCATGCTGAATCAGGGAAATATGGAGCTGCTCAGGGGAAAAGAGTATGAGCTGTCCTTTGACGCGAGAGCCTCCGTTGCCCGGGATTTCGAAGCGACCGTTGAAAACTCGGCATATACGAGGGCGTTCCAGACATATTCGCAGCAGCTTACGACGAATATGCAGCACTTTACGTTCAGCTTCACTCCGGAGACGAGCGAAGTGAGGGCGCTCAAGTTCCTTCTGGGCAATACAGCGTATTATGCGGCGGGAAGCGTTTACATCGACAATGTCGTACTGAAGGTGAAGAACGCTTCATAATGCCTTAAGTTGCTATATTTCCGGATATGTGCTATACTAGGCACAGTATTGTTTTTTCAACTGGCTGACTCCGGGATCGATATGAAGGATGTCGGAATTATAGAGCGGGAAACTCAATTCATTATGAGTTACCCGCTCTTTTTATATTTGGAGGACGGAAGGAGGAAATAATGAATAACGCATATTTACAGAAATTGGTCGACAAAGCCGGCAAAATGGCATAAACGCAACGAGCGTTATCGGGCAGGAGGCATCGATAAAGCATGAATGAGCTGAGAATAGGAAATATAACAGTCAGGCTTCCGCTCAACCCTCCTCAATTTCTTAAAATTAAATCATTTAGTATTTCATACGGTCCGGAAATATTTTGATTTGAGCCTTGTATACAGAGACGGAATATGTTAGACTTAACAGGCTAATTGTAAATTTTCATTTTTTGGAAGCGGGAAAGATGCTTTGATGGTACAAACAGATAAGTATAAAGGAGAGTGCTGACTCTCCTTTTTTAATATTTTTATCAGGAGGTGTCCGATATTAAAAAAAATGAACTGCTTATGAATGAGGATATCAAAGACAAGGAGATACGTCTTATTGATGCCGATGGATCCATGCTTGGGGTTATGCCTACAATTGACGCCCAGAAGCTGGCGTACTCTAAAAACCTGGATTTGGTAAAAATAGTTCCGAATGCGGTGCCGCCGGTTTGTAAAATAACCGATTACGGGAAAAGCCTGTTTGAGCAATCCAAAAGGGCAAAGGAGGCAAAGAAAGGACAGAAGGTTATAACTCTGAAGGAAATCAGGCTGTCTGCAACGATTGAAGAGCATGATTTTGAATTTAAAGTTAAGAATGCATATAAGTTTTTACAAGACGGAGATAAAGTCAAGGCAAGCATCAGATTCAGAGGCAGGGAAATGAGATA
>JAEZJL010000404.1 GCA_023415815.1 Bacillota bacterium
GGTATCACCGCATAATCATCGTCCGTCCTTGTCTGGCCCGACGCTATTGTCTCGAGGACGCCTACTACCGTAAAAATATAGCCGTTGATTTTTATCTTCTGCCCCAGGGGGTCCTTCCCCTCAAAGAGCTCATTGACGACGGCGCTGCCGATTACGGCCACCCTCTGCCGCCGGTCGACGTCGGTATTCAAAATATATCTTCCGGAGGTTACTCCCCTGCTGTTTATTGTGGCGTATTCCGGTGTGGTCCCCAGCACGGTCGTGCTGCTCATGCTGTGAGCGCCGTATTTTATGGTCGCGCCCTGGCTGGTTATCGAAGGGGCTACGCCTCCTATAATATCGCTGTTTTTTTCGGCAAACTCCTTGAGCTGGTCATAGGTCACATTTCTATTGCTGCCGCGGCCGGTTATCATTATCTGGACAAGATTGGTGCCCCGGCTGGAGATGGAATCGGTTATGTTCTTTGTGGTGCCCTGGGCATAAGCGACGGCGGCAATTACGGCCCCGACGCCGATGATGACTCCCAGCATCGTCAATACGGAGCGGCCCTTTTTGCTTATTATGCTCTTTATTGCCATCCTGTAGGCTTCAAAAAAACCCATTCAGCTCACCTCCCTGTCCTCTGCTATCTGTCCGTCGCTGATCCTGATGACCCTTTTCGCCTGCATGGCTATGCTGTTGTCGTGGGTTATGAGTATGATGGTGTTTCCGTTTCCGTGCAGCTCCTTCATCAGCTTCATTATCTCAGCTCCGGATTTTGAATCCAGGTTTCCGGTGGGCTCATCTGCCAGGATGATGGGAGGATTGCTCACGAGCGCCCTTGCAATCGCAACCCTTTGCTGCTGTCCGCCCGAAAGCTCCGTGGGCTTGTGGTGTACGCGATCGCCGAGCCCCACGGCCTCCAGCGCCTCTTTCGAGCGCCTGTGCCTTTCTCTGGCACCCGCGCCCTGGTACACAAGCGGCAGCTCGACATTCTCAACGGCCGTCAGCTTCTGTAAAAGGTTGAAGCCCTGGAATATGAAGCCCAGCCGTGTATTCCTTATCTCGGCTAGCTGATTGTCGCTCATGTTGCTGATTTCGTGGCCGTCCAGAATATAGCTTCCGGACGTGGGGGTGTCAAGGCAGCCTATCATGTTCATGAGCGTCGACTTGCCGGAGCCGGACGGTCCCACGATAGCGGTAAATTCATGCTGCTTGATGCTGATATTTATATCCATAAGGGCATGAACCAGATTCTTTCCCATTGTATACGTTTTGCATATATTTTTTAACTCAATCATCCTATTACCTCCAGGTTGGCTTATGAGCGCGTCAACGTCTTCCGAACCCTCCCGAGCCTCCTGCCGGGCTCACCATCATGCCGCCGCCAAAGCCTCCCTGCCTGCTCTGCTGCGTATTGGTATTGGTACCGGTGCCTGTGCCGGTGCTCACAGCCGGCAATACGACGATCTGGCCTTCGGTAAGGCCGCTTGTTATCTCGATGTAGGTGTCGTTGCTTATGCCTGTCTCAACCCGTACCATTGCCGCATTCGCATAGTATGAGTTGGCGGCTCCTGCTCTTCTTGCAAAGGAAGCGCTGCCGTTTGCAGCTGTTCCGCCCGCCTGGCCGAGCCTTGCCTGCCCAGCGCCCGATTGGCTGCCGCCCGCCTGTGTGCCGCCTGTCTGGCTGTTACCGGTTTGGCCGTTACCTGCCTGGCTGTTACCGGTTTGGCCGTTTCCTGCCTGGCTGTTGCCCGGCTGGCCGCCGCCTGCTTGGGTGTTACCAGTTTGACCACTTCCTGCCTGGCTGTTACCCGGCTGGCCGCCTCCCGTCTGGCCGCTGCCTGCCTGGGTGTTACCCGTTTGGCCGTTTCCTGTCTGGGTGTTACCCGTTTGGCCGCTGCCTGATTGTGTGCCGCCCGTTTGGCCGGCTCCCCACTGTCTGCCGCCTTGCCGGCCATTGCCCGTACCCGCCGCGTTCCTTCCATTGCCATTCTGCTGTGAGCCTGTGCCGCTCCCGGCAACATAAACGAAGCTATTGCCGCCTACCTTGGTCACAGCCTCCACAGGTACCATAAGTATGTCCGACTTCGAGCTCGTAATGATCTCGCCGTTGACGTTCATACCGACCTTAAGCTTTTCATTTTTATCCAGGCTTATTGTTACAGGGTATGTAGTAACTCCGTTGGAGCCCGAGCCTTCCATGGACACCTTGGTAACTTTTCCGGTGAGGGGGGCGTCTGTCGTCTCCGCCAGCGCATCGGCAGTGATCTTGACATCCTGACCCACCTCTATCTTTGAAATGTCCAGCTCGTCGATGGACACCTGGAACTCGAGCGAATCCATATCCGCAACCGCAGCAAGCACCTTGCCCGCGGATACGGTATCCCCGAGCGTGACATTCTGGGTCATGATCGTCCCGTTGCACGGAGCCGTGAGCTTATAGTTCAGGAGCTGCTCCTGCTGGATTTCCAGCTGCTGCTGAAGATTTTTCAATTTAAGCTGCGTTGAATTGAGGTTGAGCTGAAGGTTCTCGTTTTCGAGCTCGGCAATAATATCTCCCTCGTTTACGTACTCGTTATTCATGACGTTTACTTTGTTTACTACCGCCCCGGAGCCGCTTCTGAGAACCTTGCTGTTTATGTATGCCAGCGTACCGCTCTGGACGCTGCTTACCGCCGTGCCGCCGATATCCGCTTCCGCGCCGGCGGTCATGCCCTCGGTGAGCGAGCCCGGATTGTCAATGGTTATCTCAACATTGTACAGCTGCCCGCCTGCAGCTGAGGTAAAGGGCTTCTTGCTCACATATGTGACAGTGCCTTCAACGGACTGCATAAGCTCCTGCAGGTTGACGGTGACTGTTTTTCCTAACTGCATTTCCGATATCCCCTGTCCGTTGAAGGGTACCCGCAGCTTAAGCTTCGACGTGTCGGTTATTTTCAATATGGGGCCGGTGACCGAATCGCCTTCTTTGATATTAAGCTCGGTGACCTGGCCGCTGAAGGGCGCTTTTACCGTAAGCTCGGCGATGCTCTCCAGATTGTCGTCCTGGGTCAATTGGGTCTGCTCGATATTGTTTTTTGTGTTTTCAATATCCAGAAGGGCGTCGGTATCGTCCAGTTCAAACATCAGGTCGCCCTTTTTCACCGTGTCCCCCTCCTTGAAATATACCTTTTCAACTGTCGAGGCCATCTTGGGCGATATTTCCTTACGGGTCGAGGAGGCTATCGGCCCCGACCCTTCGATGGAGTTGGTGAGAGTTCCCTTGATTACTCTCTCCGTCCTTTGCTGCAGGTCGGCCGACGCCGCCCTGCTTTTATTGAATACCGTAAAATACAATACCGCCGACGCAGCCACTATAACCGCCAGCCCTATGGCTGTAAATTTAAATATCTTTTTACGGGGTTTCATCTAACTACCTCCTGTTGCCGCTTTTATTTGATTTTGTCACAGCAACCTTTAATTTGCCTTAAAAAAGCCCGTTACCGCTAATTTAACAGTTTGTTCACAAATGGTCCCTGCTATTTTCTAATGTACTTTAAAGAAAAATCGGTTAGAATAGACACAGGAGTGATACAATGCGTCTGCTGCTGGTAGAAGATGAGGAAAGGCTTTCCGAAGCCCTGGCATACATACTTAAAAAAAACAAATACGGGGTCGATACCGCGCTTGACGGTATTTCCGGCATGGAAATGGCTGAATCCGGCATTTATGATATTATTATCCTCGACCGGATGCTTCCCGGCAAAGATGGCCTTACAATTCTCAAGGATCTGCGGAAAAAGGGGCTGAAGACGCCAGTCCTGTTCCTTACCGCGAAGGATACGGTCAGCGACCGGGTCGAAGGCCTGGACGCCGGGGCCGACGACTATCTCGTGAAGCCGTTTTCCACGGAAGAGCTGCTGGCAAGGATACGGGCTCTGGGAAGACGCCAGTCCGACCTGATTCAGAGCGATAAGCTTGAAATAGGCTCCCTTGTGCTCTACCCGTCGCGCAGCGAAGTTGTTTGCGACAATGAATCGGTCAGGCTCACCCTGAAGGAGACTCAGCTGCTCGAGCTCTTCATACGGAACAGGGGCCAGGTGATCACCAGGGATCAGATACTCGACAGGGTCTGGGGGCTTGATTCTGAAGTCGAAATGAACAATGTGGAAATTTACATATACTATCTCCGTAAAAAGCTGGAGCCCGCAAAGAGCTGCGTGAGGATCGAGACGATCAGAGGCATCGGCTACTGCCTCAGGGAGGTCGGAGATGTTTAGGAGCGTCAGGCTGAAGCTTACAATTATCAATATCTCCGTGGTCGGCGTCATACTGCTTGTCTTCCTTTCGGGCATCTATATCCTGATGAAGCAGGACCTCATGCGCCAGTCGGAGCAGGTGATGCATACGGTCGCCGTAGAGAGCCGCTTCCGCCCTCCCAGGCGCTTCCCAGCGCTTTCCAGGAACTGGGCCAACTGCTTCTATGTCCGCATAGACAAAAACGGCGGGCTGCAGGAGGCTTCGACGAACATTCCGATAACCGAAGAAGAGCAGACCATCCTTTTGCAGAGCTTGCTTTCGCAGCCTGGTGAGAACGAGGGCATCGCGAGGTCCGGCGATGAGTCCTTCCGTTTTCTGAAAACCGCCTCTCCGGGAGACAAGGACGTCATTACGGTTGTTTTTATGAATACGCAGCCGGAGAGGGAAACCCTGGCGCGCCTGAAAACAGTCCTTATAGTGATAGGCCTGGGCGGGATAATCATAGTTTTTGTCAGCAGCCTTTTCCTGGCAGGCAGGGCGCTGATACCGATAAAAAAGTCGTGGGAAAGGCAGAAGAGCTTCGTTGCGGACGCCTCCCACGAGTTGAGGTCCCCGCTTGCGGTCATTGAGACAAATCTGGAGCTGGTGCTGGGAAACGGGGAGGAAACCGTCGAAAGCCAGAAAAAATGGCTCTTTAACATACTGGCCGAAAACCGGCGCATGTCAAAGCTGGTGAGCGACCTGCTGTTTCTTGCGCGTGCGGATTCGAACCAGCAGATGTTTGAAAAGAGATTTTTTCCCCTGCGCGACGTTCTGATGGAAGCCGTCATATCGCTGCAGCCGCTGGCCTCCAAAAAAAGCATGGCGCTTAAGGCAGATATCAACCAGTCCCAGGATTTTTTCGGCGACGAAGCACGCATAAAGCAGCTGGCCGTAATCCTTATAGACAACGCAATAAAATACACGCCTCAGGGCGGCTTTGTACAGGTCGGCCTCGGCATCCATGAGACCAGCGTCGAAATCACCGTGACGGATAACGGGGAAGGCATAGCCAAGGAGCATCTGGATAAAATCTTTGAAAGATTCTACAGGGTGGACAAGGCAAGGTCGAGGGAAAGCGGCGGCACGGGCCTGGGGTTGTCCATCGCCGACTGGATAGTGAAGGGGCACCGCGGTTCTATAACCGTCTCAAGCATGCCCGGAAAGGGCACAACCTTTAAAATCGCCCTCCCAAAGGTGCTGAACCGTGAAAAATAGGTTTTTTCATTCTATAATGCAATTTCTGTTCATCGAATAGGGATTGAAGGTCTGCTTTACGATCCTGTTGTTTTCGTCCAGCTCAAGCACGGCATGATGCAGAAATTTATTCCTTACATAGTACCGCATATCGGTAAACACATATCTTTTGATCCCATCCGCCTTTTCAACGGTGACGTTGGAAAGGGGGGTAAATTCAGTGAAAAACTGCCCGACCGGTGAGCTTATGACGCTGTCGT
>JAEZJL010000411.1 GCA_023415815.1 Bacillota bacterium
TGATTTCCACCAGACTGTAGTGATTGAAGGAAGAGACAATGGTCCTGCCGGTCAGCCCGGAATTCCGCATTGCATCGGCTGCCGCCTTTTCAATGCCCGGGTAAAATACCGGGCCGTTTTTTATCTCGATATTCAGCATGCCGTCCCAGCCATTATACAGCTCAAGCACCTCCTCAAGCAGAGGAATCCGGGTCCCCTCAAACTCTTCGGAAAACCAGGCGCCGAAGTCGAGACTCCGCAGCTCGGAAAGCGTCTTATCCTTTACGAAGCCCTTCCCATTGCTCGTCCTGTCGACCTTTTCATCGTGTATTACCACCAGATGGCCGTCGGAGCTGAGCTGGACATCCAGCTCGATTCCGCCCGCGCCAAGCCCGATCGCCTTTTTAAACGCCGGAAGCGTGTTTTCCGGGGCTTTTTTTGAAGCGCCCCTGTGGGCTATTATTACAGGCTTCGTCAATATCATAAACCCCTTTCATTATGAATTTATGTCTTGTATGTTAAATGTTACCCGATATCATTGATTTTTTTTACCAGTCTAATTATACTATAATTATAAGGATATTATAAACATTAGCGTACGTCCCCGCACTATTATATCAGATTCGTTGGCAGGTAAATACTATGAGCGATAAAGTTATCATTGAAAATGACATTGAAAAAAGTGCGGCCCTTGAAGAGGCTTCCGCCGATAAAAGCGGGTACAGGTTCGTCCTGTACGGCGACTCCATCTCGAAGGGAGTCGTATTTGACGAGCAAAAGGGCAAATATGTGCTTCTTGAAAGGAGCTATCCAAATCTTCTGCAGGGAAGGCTGAAGGGCGTCATTCACAACGCGGCCAAATTCGGCAATACCATTTTGAGAGCTGCCGGAAAGCTGCAGAACGACGTGCTGAAAAAGGAGCCCGACATAGTTATTATCGAGTTCGGAGGTAACGACTGCGATTTCAACTGGGAGGAGATTGCGGAAAACCCGCTCGAAGAGCACAATCCCAACACCGATTTCAATATATTCCAGAAAAGTCTTAAGAGCCTGATCGATTCGCTGAAGAGTTCGGGAATAATTCCCGTGCTGATGACCCTGCCGCCGCTGGACGCCGACAGGTACTTCAAATGGATAAGCAAAAACAGCTCGGTCATCGGCGACAAAATACTGACCTGGCTGGGGAGCGTCAGCAGGATATACTGGTGGCAGGAACGTTACAACTCCGCTATAATCAGCACTGCTCAGGAAACGAAGACCCGCTGCATCGATATCCGCAGCGCGTTTTTAAAAAACCCGGACTTCAGGCAGTTCCTCTGCATCGACGGTATCCATCCAAATGAAAAAGGACATTTATTGATCGCCGACAAAATCATGGAATATATCCGGGACGGCTATAAATATCTGCTGCGGGACGACATCGCATACGGCCTTAAATAACACCGGCCGGGTCGCAAGCCTGATATCAATCCTGTTCGGTCAGCACTACCGGGCCGTCCTCCGTGATGGCCAGCGTATGCTCATATTGTACGGAAAGGCTTCCGTCGGAGGTCTTTGCCGTCCAGCCGTCCGGGCCTAGCCTGGTACGGTATGTACCGGCATTGAGCATGGGCTCAATGGTAAGCACCATTCCCTCCACAAGTCTGGGGCCCTTTCCGGCGGGTCCGTAGTGGGGTATAAACAGCCCGTCGTGCATGACTCTTCCTATACCGTGCCCCGTGTAATCCCTCACCACCGAAAAGCCTTCCTTCTCGGCAAGATTCTGTATGGCATGGCCTATATCTCCCGTCCTGTTGCCGGCAACCGCCTTGCTGATGCCGAGGTAAAGGCATTCCTTCGTTATTTTCATAAGCTTCGCAGCTTCGGGAGATATCTCTCCGACGGCATATGACCAGGCGGAATCGGCCATCCAGCCGTTGAGGTCGACGACCATATCGACCTTGATTATATCGCCTTCCTTCAGGACATATTTCCCCGGAAAGCTGTGGCAGATCTCGTCGTTGACGGAGGTGCAGGTTGCATAGGGATAGCCCCTGTAGCCCTTCTGGGCAGGGGCGCCTCCGCACGAGCGTATGTATTTTTCCGCAAACGCGTCTATTTCAATGGTTGAGACTCCCGGAGCGATAAACCCTCGAAGCTCCCTGTGGCAGCCGGTCACTATTTTTCCTGCTTCGGCCATACAGCCTATTTCTTTTTTTGTTCTGATTTCTGTCATTAAACTCCCCCGTATCATTATATTCCGCTCAGTTCCTCAGACTTGTAATCGGCGCCGGTATCCTCCCGCCCCTTTTGATGAATTCGGCGCTGCTGTAGCCGTTCAGCCTCATGACCGGGGCGGTGCCAAGCAGTCCGCCGAACTCCACTATGTCTCCGACTTTTTTGCCGGGGACGGGTATGATCCTGACGGCGGTCGTTTTGGTGTTGACCACGCCAATAGCCGCTTCATCCGCGATTATGGCGGAGATGGTCTCGGCGCTGGTGTCTCCCGGTACGGCGATCATGTCGAGTCCCACGGAGCAAACACAGGTCATCGCCTCAAGCTTTTCCACGCTGAGGGCCCCCGCAGTCACGGCGTCGATCATTCCAGCATCCTCGCTGACCGGTATGAACGCTCCGCTCAGTCCCCCGACATAGGAGGACGCCATGGTGCCGCCCTTCTTGACAGCGTCGTTCAGCAGCGCAAGAGCTGCAATGGTGCCGTGGGTACCGCATTTCTCAAGCC
>JAEZJL010000434.1 GCA_023415815.1 Bacillota bacterium
TCAATCAACACCGGAGGAACTTGCAAAATTGTACGCGGTTTACGAGCCGTTTGGCTTAACTTACGATAAAAAGCAGGATTGCTTTTATTATAATGGCAAGCTGGTTCGGCAGTTTGTTGACGTATTAGCATCTAACGGTGAAGCCTTAGAAAGTGGAAAATTCAAAGGGTCTATGCGCAGCATGTCCAATGAGGAAGGAACCATTGATGTATATGCAGTTCGTGACTACTCTACTATTGACGCAGACGGAAATGGGGAACTCACAGGCGTTAAGGCTAGTAGTCAAGAGGAATTCGACAAGCTGACGAAGGAAAGAGCCAACCAGCCGCCAAGCGACAGTATGCATAAGATAGGAACCATCAATCAATAATTTTGTTGCAAGCCCATCCACTAAAACACAAACCGTTGTCTCAACGGCGGGATAAGTATATGTGCTAAAGCATAGCCGATTGTAAGCGGCGGTTTTGAAATCAAAAATCAAAGCCGCCGCTTTTTGTTGTCCGCGAGGGGCCGCCACCCAATCGTAGCGGTCAAATGCAGCAGAAGTTTCAATCCTATATAGCTTCAGAAAATCACAACAATTTACGGGCGGCAAATGCGCCCATTTTTTATGCTTCATTGTGTCGAATACTTGGACAGGTCTATTTCCACCACATTTGTGTATCCCTGCTCATAGTACTCCTTCGCTTTCTTCATGGCTTGCTGTGCGCTTCTTCCCGGTCGGTAGCCGTAGCTTGCCTCCGAGAACAGCGGCTCTAAGATTGGTTGCAGTATCTGTACCAATGCCTGTTGTAGCATTCGGTCAATAACCGTTGGTACTCCTGGCTTCCGTACTCCTCCATCCGGCTTGGGTATTTCTACTCTACGGACTGGTTGAGGTTTGTACGTCTCCCTTTATTCTCCCGTTTTACTTCCTGCAGAACAGCCATGGCCGTTATCTCTCTGTCACAGGCCGGCCTTCTTTCTATTCTTTAAAGCTACGAACAGCAGCAGCAGCGTGCTTATGATAAAGATCGCCGCAAAGGTGGAATGAAGCGGTATATTGATAGACAGGTACAGCTGCGCCATTTTGTCGTCCGCGACTCCTGTCAGCACCGCTTCCTCCGCTTCATCCAGATCGGCTATGGAGAAAATCATCCCCACCCAGAAAGCCGCCAGGCCCGCTATAAATGCTATGACCCTGTCCCGCTTCAATATCAGGGACAATATAATCCAGATTATGCCGGACACCAGAGCAAGATAAAGAGGAATATCATATAGAGCGTGCGCATTGCTGGAATTGCGGAATACGGTGTAGGTCTGCCGGAGCAAATCCATATTCCCGGATTTGACATACCAGTTGAAGAAGCGTCCCAGCATAATCGAATGAGAAACCATATATCCCGCCAAAATACCTGTCAGAAGCGTCGTTGAGCACCAAAAGCCCCAATACAGCCTGTCGATAAAACTCTTTTTCATTTCTTCCACCCTTTCTACGAATACACATCAAAGAAGTACACCATACTTTTAAGTACGGTGTACTTTTTATTATAGTAGCAAATCCTTCCTCTGTCAACGAGTCTGTATAATTATTTCGTCTGAATCTTCAAAAGCTCCCTATAGGTTTTATAGCTGACGGAAAGGTGCCCTGCCGCAAAGATTACAGCTGCCGCCCCCATGAGGAGGGATCGCGCACCGGCAGCGTAAAACGCTAAATACAGGACAGGGCCTATTGCCATGGGCAGGGGGATTCCCGCCATTGGTGAAAAGAGCAGGCTGAAGTCCCTGCCCCTTGTATAATACCGCAGCCATCCGCAGTAATAAAGTATTAAGGCCGCCAGCATCCCCGCGGCTGCGGTTATCCCCAGGGCTCCCTTGAAGGGGATGCCTGTGAATGCCGGTATGACAGTGAATCCGAGCTGCCCGAGCCTTTCTGGAATTTCGAGCGCGCGCATGCCTGCCCCCGCTTTCTCCCTGCCGGGGATATCGTGCGGAGGAAACGCCAGAAAGAGGATGTTTGGAATAAGAACGGCTAAGGATACCGCAAGGCCTTCTATATAAAAACGGATCATATCCGGCCGCCTCCCATATCGGCGTCCTCTCCGGCTTTCCGTACCTCTACCTGCTTTCCTCCGACCCTGACGCTGATCGCCCTTTGAGGGCAAAAAGCGGCGCAGCGCATGCATAGCTGGCAATTATTCCTGTGCACCGGCTTATCCTTCATATAAATATTATCCGCCTCACACTCCGAAATACACTGGCCGCATCTCGTACAAGCGCCGCTGTCGGTTTCGAATTTAGAAAGCCTGCGCATGAAGAACCAGGGCAGGGGCGTGTTGAGGCTCAGGCCTGAAACAAAAGCGGAGCCTTTTTTCTCCGGCTTCCACGAAGCTGTACCCGAGAGCAGCTCATCCGAAAACCGCCTTATCTGTTGAAGCCCTTTTTCCGTCCGCTCTCTGTCGTTGTCCCCGTTCGAAGGCTCAAGCAGCATATTGTTCGGCATGCTTACTTCACACAAGCCTGCGATTTTGAAGCCCCTGGATGAAAGAAGGCGGTACAGCGGGTTTATCATGCCCGACGATTCATTCATGGTCGCAAGGACGAACGCCGGGATGTCCCGTACTTTGGGCAGACTCTTCATAGCCTTCCATACCATAGGCGATACCGACTGTGTGTTGATCGGAAAGGCGAAGCCCACCGCCGTACCGGCCGGAGGTATTTTAAATTCCGCCCCAACCAGCCTCTTAAGCTCTGTTTCCACTCCTCTTTCTTCAAAATGCTTCTTCATTGCCATGACAGCCGCCAATGTATTACCGGTACCGCTAAAATAATAGATTTCAACCTTTTTCATTTTTTTCAGCTCCTTCCATACCCCGGTTCCTATTCCCGAGGCTTTGCAATACTTCCGCACACCACTCGCCATAGGCCTTACACACCTTCTGGCCGAAGTGCAGTACCATCAGCACTTCCTCATGATTATCATGCATATCGATGTGCTGCCGTATCTCCTTTTCAAACGTATTGAACATCTCCTGCTGCTTCCTGTGCGTCATCTCGAATTCCCTTATATGACCGATCATAACAGTCGGATCAAGCAGATTGGAAAAATAAAGCTTGAGCAGTATTTCAAACCTTACGATTTCCTTTTCTACAGGCTTTGCCAGCCAGCTCTTCAAAGCGTCCAGTCCTGCGGGCGTTATGCTGAATACCTTGCGCTCTTTTCCGCCCTCACTACCCTTCTTCTCCATTTCAACCAGACCCTCGCCTTCCAGCCTTGCCAACTCAGGGTAAATCTGTCCGAAGCTCTCGTTCCAGAAATGCGAAAACCTCGCGTCCACTATCCGCTTGATCTCATAGCCTGAAAGCGGCTCCTCGCTCAATAGTCCCAAAATCAAAAACCGTGTTTTGTTTCCTGGCTGCCGCATGATTTCTCAGTCCCCTTGCTATATCTTTAAAATATATCTTTCAGATATATTTTAATATAAAACGGATCACGGGTCAAATACAGAATATTCTATATTATCCACTTTTAATCCGGATTATTCGGCACAAAAGAAAGGGCGAAAAGGGCGGTTCAGTTCATCTCATTGTCAGCAGCCGAGTATTTTTCCAAGACATTTTCAATCCGCTGCTTTACATGATTTCTAAGCTCCGCCGGTTTTAATATTTCGGCATGCCATAATATTTCAACAGCCTCGTTACACGCAAATTCATATTTATGCATATTGATTCTTGCAAAAACGTATCCGTCCTTTTCCTCTGTTTCATAAACCTCAAGCTTCTTTAAAATGCCGCTGTCGCACTTTTGCAGTTTTATAAGCACCGGATACCGTTCATTTTCGGCGCATTTGTCTTTAAAGCTTTTTTCGCTGTCTTTCCAATACCGCTCCAGGTTAAAGCCGGACGGAGGCTGAAAAGCAGCGTCTGTTATTTCGGCTCTGATAATACGATCGCATTTAAAGGTTTTAACCGCGCCGCTTTTTGGACAGAAGGCGACCAGATACCACTCCATATCCTTCACTACCAGACCGTATGGCCAAAGCTCTCTTTCGGAGGCTTTATCATTGACTTTGCGGTACGCGATCCGAAGCTTTTTCGAGCTCCAGACCGCTTTCCTTAAAGTCTCCAGGCACTGCGTATCCGGGCGCTTGTCCCACCACGGGGATTCGTCGAAATAAAACCTCTCCTTAGCGGCTTTAATATCCCCGCCATACTCGGGAGGGAGTATTTTCTCCAGCTTTACCAACGCGTTTTTTAAATTCTGCCCTGTGTCGCCTTTATACATGGCTGCTCCGGTCAGGTATAAATTAACGGCATCGTCATCCCGCAAATTATACAGCTTTGCCGAATACCCCTCCATAAAATAAAAGCCTCCGTTAGGACCTGTCGTCGTGGCAATAGGGATACCCGCCTGGCATAATATTTCAACATCCCGGTATATGGTCCGGATAGAGGTTTCCAGTGCTGACGCGAGTTCTTTCGCTTTTATCTGTCCTCTCGACTCTATTAATAATAGAATGGCAATTAATCGATGTAACCTCATCTTTACTCTTCGTCCAATTACAATTTATTAAAACCATCTTATAATTTATGACAACATGTTGTCAACAAAATTCAGGTATGATTATAGCATATTTATTAAGACGAGGGGAGAGAAATCATGAAGGTCGGAATTTTAGGGACAGGGTTTGGCGCCTACCATGCAAGCGTTTATAAAAAGCATGCTTCCGTTGAATCCATAAGGATTTTTGGTAGAAATGAGGAAAAGCTGGATAAAGTCAAGTCGGAGCTGGATATCGAGGTCACGGGCAGTATTGACGACATCTTGAACGACCCGTGTATCGATCTGGTTGATGTCTGCCTGCCGAGTAATCTGCACAGAGAGTATGTTATTAAAGCTCTGGAGAAGGGGAAAAATGTTTTTTGTGAAACTCCGGTTTGTATAAGCCTCGAGGATGCGGAAGCCGTTGAGAAAGCTGAAAAGCAGTACGGCAAAAGGGTATTTGTGGATTTGTTCCTATTGTTTGATCCTGCATACCGCTATATACATGAAATCGTAAATAGCGGCGCAATGGGAAAACTGAAAGCAATACAGGTTGAAAGAAAGACCGCTCCTGTCTGGGGGAGCCTGGGGCTGGACAAAATAGTAACCAATCTCATGATACATGATATTGATTTTATTGCATGGATACTGGGTGTGCCTGATGAAATTAAAGCTGTCGGAGCCGCCAAAGGTGAAAACGAGTCGTGCGTAAGCGCTTTTTTAACGTATAAAAACTCAATTGCCGAGGTTACAGGCTCTTCCATGATGCCTATGGGCTATCCTTTTACCCAGGGCTATGACGCCGTCTTTGAAGGCGGAGCTGTAAAATATCATGAAGAATATTACGAAAGCGGTATTGTAAAACAAACGATAGAATACACTGCCTCCGGAAAAAGGGAAATCATCTTGCAGCAAGCCGTTCCCTGGGAGGAAGCAATAAGCCATGTGATAGAATGCTGTAAGAGGGATATTGAAACCACCTTAAGCATAAAAAGTGCCGTAGCCTCTTTGAAAATAGCGCATAAAATAACGGACCTGATTAAATAAAGGACTTGATAAAATAAAGGGCTTTATTCAATAAAGAGCTAAAAGCAGCCGATGGCAGACCGGCTTCTGCAAAGTCCCCTTTACAGGGCCTTCCGCATGCACACGCTGTTCGGATTTCCCGCATAAGGCCCGTAATTTGGGATTGTTTCGTACCCGGCGCTTTTATAGAGCTTGATGGCTTCATGCTGTTTTATCCCGGTTTCCAGCAGGGCATATCCATATCCCTTGCGTCTTGCCGATTCCTCCAGCTCACGGACAATAAGCCTTGCCAGTCCCTGCCTCCTCTGCTCCTTTGCGACAAATATACGCTTCAGCTCTACGGCTTCGGCATTATATTCCTTGAAGGCGCCGCACGCGGCAGGGACATTGTCTTTATAGACAATTACCACGTCGTTTATGAGGTCGGTCTTATTGTATTTTTCATACTGCTTCTGCAAGGCCCCATACCTCCCGGAGAGGTCGTCGTCCAGCAGCTTTATCAGCTCTGCAAAATCCTCGTTGCCGCCGTCTGTCCTTACGATCCTCAAGTCAGCTTGATTATCCTCCATTTTCAAATCCTCCGTGGAAAGCAGCGGCCCAATGCTCCTGATGAAGAACTCCCTGAAGCCCCTTGTCAGGCCCTCTTCAAGAGCAAAATCCTTTCCCGAATCCTTATCCATATAATACTTTCCGGTTTTAAGCTCAAGTGAAATGGAGTCCAGCGGAAATCCTTCGATGCGCCCGGGGTGTATCTCCGAAGTAATGAGAAAGGGAGGCGATGATATGTCGTCCCCGTCATATTCAAAAATATTGTCCTCGTCCAGCACCAGGCAGATTGCATTTTTATACCTGGCTTCAGCCTTTCCCCCCAGCTCCAGGGCAAGTCCGGCATAATAATCTATCATTTCCTCGTCGCTCAATACCTTCCCCTGGACTCTCCTTACATGAGCCCCAGGCTGGCTTTCGTCTGCTATCCCGGCAATATATAGTCCGGAATCACACGAAAAGGTCGGCATATTTACGGCTCCGTAATATGCCAGCGCCTTGATTCTTGCATTTTCCAGGGGGTTGTCCCCGCTTTCGTCAATGTGCCCTGTTTCCAGCTGCATGTCCCTTAAGCCTGTGACCTCAAGCCCCAGGCCTTCGAGCATCACCCTCATATGC
>JAEZJL010000490.1 GCA_023415815.1 Bacillota bacterium
GGACGTCACGATACAGGCACAGATACTCGACCTTATGCTTGATTTGAAAAAGAAGCTGAATTCCTCAATCATGCTGATCACGCACGATCTCGGAGTGGTTGCGGAGGTCTGCGACTACGTCGTGGTCATGTACGCCGGCAAGGTGATAGAAGAGGCGGACGTCCAGGAGCTTTTCAGAAATCCGCTTCATCCGTATACAACGGGCCTCCTGGAATCCAAGCCCGCATTGCACAAGGAAAAGGAGAAGCTGGACTCGATTCCGGGGCAGGTGCCGGATCCTGGCAATCTGCCTGTGGGCTGTTATTTCCACCCGAGGTGTTCAAGGGCTACCGACATATGCAGGGAAAAGCAGCCTGAGCTCGCAAATACGGGAGCTGACCACAAGGTAGCCTGCTGGCTTCACAAAGGAGGATTTTAATATGGCTGAACCGGTTGTAAGGGTTGAACACCTTAAAAAGTATTTTCCCGTTAAATCCGGAGTCTTCCAGAAGACGGTAGGGCATGTAAAGGCTGTCGATGACGTGAGCCTGGAGATAGGCAGCGGGGAAACCATCGGCCTGGTAGGGGAATCGGGATGCGGCAAGACCACGGTTGGAAGGACCATACTACGGCTTCTTGACAAAACGGAGGGCAATGTTTATTTTAAAGGGACGGATGTTTTCAGCCTGAAGCGCGAGGAGGTCAGAAAGCTCCGCTCTAAGATGCAGATAATCTTCCAGGACCCGTATAGCTCGCTGAATCCGCGCTTGACAGTAGGGCAGATCGTAGGCGAGGCGCTTAAGGATCACGGCCTTTTTCCTGAAAAGGAGATACCGGACAGGGTGAGGGAGACTATACAGCTTTGCGGGCTGTCGCCCATCCATATAAAGAAGTATCCGCATGAATTCTCCGGAGGGCAGAGGCAGAGGATCGGAATTGCAAGGGCACTGATAATGAAGCCCGAGTTCATCGTAGCCGACGAGCCCGTATCCGCTCTGGACGTGTCCATCCAGTCCCAGATTGTAAACCTGCTTAACGAGCTTCAGCACAAGTTCGGCTTCTCATATTTGTTCATTTCCCATGACCTGAGCGTGGTAAAGCATATAAGCCACAGAGTCGGAGTCATGTATCTCGGGTCGCTGGTCGAGTTTTCGGAAAAAAAGGAGCTCTATAAAAACCCGCTGCATCCTTACACGAAAGCCCTGCTTTCGGCAGTGCCGATTCCCGACCCTACGCTGAAGCGCGAAAGGATCATCCTCAAAGGGGATCTGCCAAGCCCGGCGAATCCGCCGGAAGGCTGCAAGTTCCACACACGCTGTCCATGTAAAATAGCAAAATGCGAGACGGAGGTCCCCGTATACAGGGATGTGGGAGGCGGCCACCATGTTGCGTGCCACCTGCTGTAAATACGGAAAAGGGAGTGCGGGCCATGTATGAAGAAGAAAAACAGTTGCAGGAGAGCAAGGATGAGGCTCCTCTGAAGCTTGAATTCAAGGACGTAATAGCTATAATCATCGCCCAGTTCCAGGTGCTTCTGGTGCCTGTAGCCATCCTGCTCGGCGCTTTTATCCTCGTATTGGGACTGCTCATGCTCTGGGTCAAGAAATAGAGGGACGCCCGCAAGCCGGTGCGCTCCTCTCAAAAAATACCGCGGAAATCTCTCAAAGCCCATGCCGGCCGGCACAGGGCTTTATTTTTTTGGGCAATTTAACAGCACGCTGGCTGTATGTGAAATGGGAAAGCCGGATATCCCAAAGGCTTTAATTTGGGGAGAAAAAAGAAATAGAAAATGTCCTTGCATTATTTTTATTCCAATGCTATAATATTTCTTGCTGTGACATGGCATACGATGATTTGGGAGATTGCTATTCTTAGAAATAGGGAACTTCCAAGGAGAATGTCCGATTCATGAAACCGGGCGACAAGAGTCACTGTACATTTTGCGAGCACACATTTTTGTATGTTTGTCAGGTACAGCCCAGGTTATACAGGCCGACAGGCCTTGTAGGCATCTGGGTTTTTAAATCGCCAGACAGGATACACCCGGCATAGTGTACAGATAAAGCTTGTTGTACGTAATCAAATTTAGGAGGTTATTGTATGGCAAACAAACAAAAAATCAGAATCAGGCTGAAAGCATTTGACCACCAGATACTCGACCAGTCGGCCGAAAAGATAGTGGATACTGCGAAAAGGACCGGAGCGCAGGTTTCGGGACCGGTTCCGCTGCCTACCGAAAAGGAGGTCATCACGATACTGAGAGCTCCCCACAAGTACAAGGACGCGCGCGAGCAGTTTGAAATGAGGACCCACAAGAGGCTTATCGATATCCTGGTACCCACACCCAAGACCGTTGACGCACTGATGAGGCTGGATCTGCCGGCAGGCGTTGATATAGAGATCAAGCTGTAGGAAGAAGAGCTTGCGGAGCAAATCTCTTCTTAATTAATGAAGTGATCACGTTCATAAGCGATTATGAACCAATGATAATTTGGAGGTATAGAGAATGAACAAATTCATGCTGGGCAAGAAGATAGGAATGACTCAGATATTCAATGAAAACGGACTGTCCATACCGGTAACCGTCATACAGGCGGGGCCGTGTCCGGTAGTCCAGAAGAAATCGCTCGAAAACGACGGATATAAGTCCTTGAAGCTCGGCTTCGGCGAAGTGTCCGAGAAGAAGCTGAACAAGCCGGAAAAGGGGCTGTTTGCAAAGCTGAAGATACCGTCCAGAAAGTATCTTAAGGAATTCAGGACTGAAGAAATCGACAAATATGAAGTCGGCCAGGAGATCAAGGTGTCGGACATGTTCCAGAGCGGCGACAGGATTGATGTCAGCGGCATATCGAAGGGCAAAGGCTTTCAGGGAACTATTAAAAGATACGGTCAGTCCGGCGGACCTGAAACCCATGGTTCGATGTACCATAGAAGGGTTGGTTCAATGGGTTCGAATACAAGCCCTGCAAGGGTTTTCAAGGGCAAGAGGCTGCCGGGGCACATGGGCGTTGACAAAATAACCGTTCAGAATCTGGACGTGGTGAAGGTGGACGCCGAAAAGAATCTGCTGCTTGTCAAAGGCGCAGTTCCGGGACCCAAGGGCGGTTTGCTCGTAATCAGGGAAACCGTAAAAGCAGGCAAGTAATACATTAGGGTCTCAAATCCGGGAGGATTTGGGATGACGGGAGGAGGAAGCAATTATGCCTAAGGTTGATTTATACAATATGAAGGGTGAGACGGTAGGCGAGATCGAGCTGAATGAAAGCATATTCGGTATAGACGTGAATGAAAACGCCGTTCACCTTGCAGTTCGGAATCAGTTGGCAAACAGGAGGCAGGGTACCCAGTCGACCAAGACAAAAAGCGAGGTCAGGGGCGGCGGTATCAAGCCGTGGAGGCAAAAAGGCACGGGCAGGGCAAGACAGGGCAGCATACGTTCCGCTCAGTGGATAAAGGGCGGCATAGTGCTGGGACCCAAGCCCAGAAGCTACAGGTACACCATACCCAAGAAGCTCAAGAGGCTGGCTCTCAAATCCGCGCTCACCTCAAAGGTGAACGGCAAGGAGCTTTTTGTACTTGACGCGCTGAGCTTTGACGCAATCAAGACAAAGCAGATGGTAAACGTCCTTAACAATCTCAAGGTTGACACAAGCGTGCTGGTAGTTCTAGAGGGAAAGAATGACATCATCGAGAAATCCGCAAGGAACATACCGGGCGTCAAGACAGCGCTTGTCAGTACTATAAATGTGTTCGACATACTCAAATACGACAAGTTCATAATAACCAAAAGCGCAGTTGAAAAGGTCGAGGAGGTGTATGCATAATGAGAACCCCCGAGGATATCATCAAAAGGCCGTACATCACTGAGAAAAGCAATATGCAGGCGGCTGACGGCAAGTACACCTTTATTGTGGACGTAGACGCTACAAAGACGGAGATCAAGCTGGCGGTCGAAAGGCTGTTCCAGGTGAAGGTGCTCAAAGTCAACACCGTCAATTACGAAGGCAAGGTCAAGAGGATGGGCGTTCACCAGGGGCCGAGGGCCGATTGGAAAAAGGCCATCGTCAAGATAGACCTGGATCCCAAAGCCGAATCATACCTGATCAAGGGCGGCAAGGAAATAGCAAATAACAAGAAGTACAAGACAAACATCGAAGAGTTTGGCGTAACACAATAAAGTTAATTAGGAGTGAGAAGAAATGGCAGTAAAAAAGTATAGTCCTACTTCTCCGGCCAGAAGGTTCATGACGGTTTCCACGTTTGAGGATATCACCAAGACAGTGCCTGAAAAGTCGCTGGTTGAAACGCTCAGGAAATCAGGCGGGAGAAATTCATACGGTAGGATCACCGTGCGCCACAGAGGTGGCGGAGCAAGACAGAAATACAGGCTTATCGATTTCAAAAGAGATAAGGACGGCATCAAGGCAAAGGTTGCCGCTATAGAATATGATCCGAACAGGACTGCAAATATTGCGCTTCTCTTTTATGTAGATGGTGAAAAAAGATATATACTGGCTCCTGTGGGTTTAAAGGTGGGAGATACCGTGGAATCCGGCGAAAATGCGGATATCAAGCCGGGCAATACGCTTCCGCTGATGAATATCCCGGTCGGTTCCCTTATTCACAACATCGAACTCAAGCCGGGCAAGGGCGGGCAGCTTGTAAGGGCTGCGGGAAACTCAGCTCAGCTCATGGCTAAGGAAGGCGATTATGCTCAGGTCAGACTCCCTTCCGGAGAAGTAAGGATGATAAGGATGCTTTGCAAGGCTTCAATCGGTCAGCTCAGCAACCTTGAAAATGAAAACATATCGATAGGCAAGGCCGGAAGAAAGAGATGGATGGGAATAAGGCCGACAGTACGCGGCGTCGTTATGAATCCAGTCGATCATCCTCACGGCGGCGGCGAAGGAAAATCGCCCATCGGCAGGCCGAGTCCCGTAACCCCATGGGGCAAACCCACACTGGGCTACAAGACGAGGAAGAAGAAGAACAAGTCCGACAGCTTCATCGTGAAGAGAAGGAACCAGAAGTAATACCGAAAGGAGGACCAGTGCCATATGAGCAGATCTTTAAAAAAGGGACCGTACGTTGATGTCAGGCTTCTTAGAAAAGTTGAGGATATGAATAAGACCAACGAAAAAAAGGTTTTGAAGAGTTGGTCGAGGGCTTCGACGATTTACCCTCAGATGGTTGGACATACTATTGCGGTGCATGACGGAAGAAAGCATGTGCCGGTATATATGACAGAAGAAATGGTGGGCCACAAGCTTGGGGAGTTCGCTCCTACAAGGACCTTCAGGGGACACGGCCATCACACCGAAAAATCAACGACCCTGAAGTAGCAGTTAAGAAACAAGCTTAGCGAGTGGATTCGAAAATTAACCAGGCGAATTCACCCACGCCGTGTGGATGAGCGCGGCGCGAATGCGCAGCATTCGTAGGGCTAGCGGAATTCATTTCCGCGAACCGCATAGCTTTAAATCGAAAGGAGGAATTCCAGTTGGAGAAGAAGGTAAGATCAAAAGAAGAGCTTCTTGGGGAAAAGGATCAGATCCTGGAAGTATACAATAAGACCCACAGGCAGTTTAAAAAGCCGGCTCTCCTCACCAAAAAGGAGAAGAAGGTTCTTGGTATAGGCAAGGATGAAGGAAGGGCAGTATTAAAATATGCCAGAATTTCATCGAGAAAGGTCAAGATCGTTCTGGACCTGATCAAGGACAAGAACATAGACGAGGCTTATGGTATCGTGAGATATACTCCCAAGGCTGCATCGGAGCTGCTGCTCAAGCTTTTGAAATCGGCAGAGGCAAATGCTTCCAATAACAACGGACTTAACAGGGACGATCTTTTCGTATCCGAGGCCTACGCCACTCAGGGCCCCACATTGAAGAGGATAATGCCAAGGGCGCAGGGCAGGGCAAACAGGATAAGGAAGAGAACAAGCCACGTTACATTAGTGCTTAAGGAAAGAAAATAGGCTAGAAGGAGGTTGGAGAATGGGCCAGAAGGTAAATCCGCACGGATTGAGAATAGGTATAATCAAGGATTGGGATACCAAATGGTACGCCAATGACAAGAATTTCAGCGATCTTTTGGTTGAAGACGTAAAGATAAGAAAATTCATTAAAAAGAAGCTTTATATTTCCGGCATATCCAGGATAGAGATCGAAAGGGCCGCCAACAAGATCAAGGTCAATGTCCATACTGCAAAGCCCGGTCTTGTTATTGGAAAGGGCGGAGCCGGAATAGAGGACCTGAGGAAAGAAGTTGAAGCCCTTACCGGAAAGAGCGTCCTTATAAATATAACAGAAATAAAGGTGCCCGAACTGGATTCACAGCTGGTTGCCGAGAGTATCGCATCCCAGCTTGAAAAGAGAATTTCCTTCAGGAGAGCCATGAAGCAGGCGATGTCGAGAGCGATAAAAATCGGCGCCAAGGGCATAAAGACCTCCGTTGCGGGAAGACTTGGCGGAGCGGAAATAGCGAGGACCGAGCATTATCATGAAGGGACCATCCCGCTTCAGACATTGAGAGCAGACATCGATTATGGCTTTGCTGAAGCAGATACGACATACGGAAAACTGGGAGTCAAGGTCTGGATTTATAAGGGCGAAGTTCTTCCCGCTGTCAAGAAGGAAAGGAAAGCGGAAGGAGGAGATCGGTAATGTTGATGCCGAAAAGGGTCAAGCGCAGGAAGGTTCAGAGAGGCAGAATGAGGGGTATGGCCACCAGGGGTAATTTCATCTCCAACGGCGAATACGGCCTGCAGGCCGCGGAGCCGGCATGGGTGACCAGCAATCAGATAGAAGCGGCCCGTATTGCGATGACGCGTTTCATAAAAAGAGGCGGTCAGGTATGGATAAAGATTTTCCCGGATAAGCCGGTTACAAAGAAGCCCGCCGAAACCCGAATGGGTAGCGGAAAAGGGTCGCCGGAATACTGGGTGGCGGTTGTCAAGCCCGGAAGAGTACTTTTTGAAATTGCGGGGGTTCCCGAGGAAACAGCAAGAGAGGCTATGAGGCTTGCTACACACAAGCTTCCCATGAAGTGCAAATTCGTAGCCCGCGATAATGAAATGGGTGGTGAAGCGAATGAAAGCCAGTGAAATAAGAGAAAAGACGCAGGCTGAGCTTGAGAAGGAATTGACCGAATTGAAATCCGAACTGTTCAAGCTGAGATTCCAGCTTGTAACGAATCAGCTGGAGAATCCGATGAAGCTCAAGGATGTTAAGAAATCAATCGCCCGTGTCAAAACAGTGCTGAGGGAAAGAGAAATCAAGGGAATAAAGGTATAATCGGTCGATTTGACGAAAGGAGGTATCCTGCTTGGAAGAAAGAGCTTTAAGAAAGACAAGGGTAGGAAAAGTTGTCAGCGATAAGATGGATAAAACAATAGTAGTTGCTATAGAAACCAGCGTTAAGCATCCTTTATACAAGAAAATCATAAAAAGGACTTACAAGCTGAAGGCGCATGACGAGAATAACGAATGCAAGGTGGGCGACAAGGTAAAGGTGATGGAGACCCGTCCGCTTAGCAAAGAAAAGCGTTGGAGACTCGTCGAGATTGTTGAAAAGGCACGGTAGTTTTCAGAAAAAGATGTGATTGGAAGGAGGTACTGGCATGATACAGGTCCAGTCCACGTTGAAGTCCGCAGACAACACCGGAGCAAAGGAAATGATGTGCATCAAGGTTCTGGGTGGTTCATGGAGGAAGTATGCAAACATCGGCGATATCGTCGTCGCTTCCGTCAAAAATGCAACACCCGGCGGAGTTGTAAAAAAAGGCGATGTAGTAAAATGCGTAATAGTACGTTCCAAAAAAGGTGTGAGAAGGCCGGACGGTTCATATATCAAATTTGACGAGAATGCGGCGGTTATCATAAAGGAAGACAAAAACCCCAGAGGTACGCGTATTTTTGGGCCGGTTGCGAGAGAATTAAGGGATAAGGATTTTATGAAGATACTGTCCCTCGCACCTGAAGTTCTGTAAGGGAGGAGGCGGCTTAAATTGGCAAAGGATGTACATGTAAGAAAGGGAGACACGGTTTATGTTCTCTCAGGTAAGGATAAAGGCAAGAAGGGCAAGATCCTGGCGGTAATTCCGGATGAGTCGATGGTGCTGGTGGAAGGCGTAAATATATCCACAAAGCACAAAAAGCCCAGGAGCAGATATCAGCAGGGCGGAATCATCCATCAGGAATCTCCTATAAACAGCTCCAAGGTCATGCTGGTCTGCGAAAGATGCAAGGCCCCGACCAAGATTGCCAAAAAGGTTCATGAGGACGGTCAGAAGGATAGAATCTGCAAAAAATGCGGAGAGGTTATAGACATTCAAAAAGAATCGAAAGAAGATTGAAACATTCTTCTTGAAAGGAGGTTAAGTTCTAATGGCCAGGCTTAAAGATAAATATTTTGGTGAAGCAGTTCCGGCTTTGCAGGCAAAGTTTAAATATAAAAGCTCGATGGAAACCCCAAAACTTGTAAAGGTAGTCCTGAACATGGGCGTGGGAGACGTGAAGGAAAATCCCAAGGCCATGGACGCGGCAGTCAATGACATGGCTACCGTCTCGGGACAGAAGCCTATCATTACCAAGGCAAAGAAGTCCGTCGCCGCATTTAAGGTAAGGGAAGGCATGAACATAGGCTGCAAGGTGACGCTCCGGGGCCAGAAAATGTATGAGTTTGTAGACAAGCTTTTCAATGTGGCTCTCCCAAGGGTAAGGGATTTCAGGGGCGTTTCCAACAACTCCTTTGACGGGAGAGGCAATTACTCCCTCGGCGTAAAGGATCAGCTGATATTTCCTGAGATTGAATATGATAAAATAGACAAACTCAGGGGCATGGATATAGTTTTTGTAACAACGGCTAAAAACGACGAGGAAGCCAAGGAACTTTTGAAGCTGCTTGGCATGCCGTTCAGCCAGAGCTGAAAAGGATAGGGGACACACCTCTGCCTGATACGGCGGAACCCTTGGGACAGAGGAATTTCCCTTTTTGAAAGGAGAGGAATGCATGGCTAAGAAATCAATGATTATAAAGCAGCAGAGAAGCCCGAAGTTCAGCACAAGGACGCACAACAGATGCAAATTGTGCGGAAGGCCTCATGCCTATATGAGAAAATTCGGAATATGCCGTCTTTGCTTCAGGGTTTTGGCTTATAAGGGGCAGATACCAGGCGTGAAAAAGGCCAGCTGGTAACAATCTTGGAAGGAGGTTAAACATATGCAAATAACTGACGCTATTGCTGATATGTTGACAAGGGTCAGAAATGCTAGTTCAGCAAAACATGAATCCGTTGATATACCGGCATCAAATCTAAAGAAGGATATTGCCCGGATACTTTTGGACGAGGGCTATATAAAGAACCTTGAATTGGTTGACGACGGGAAGCAGGGGGTTATAAGGATAGCCCTGAAATATTCCGCAAACAAGCAGAATGTAATCACGGGAATCAAAAGAATAAGCAAGCCGGGCTTGCGTGTATATGCAAACAAGGACGAGCTGCCGAAGGTGCTCGGCGGTCTCGGAGTCGCCATTATTTCCACCTCAAAGGGGATAATGACCGACAAGAAGGCCAGGAATGAAGGAGTAGGCGGAGAGGTTCTTGCCTTCGTCTGGTAATCCGGCGGAAATTCTGAAAAGAGCGGTAAAACGCTCATAATATCAAGAACAGGAGGTGCTGTAAATGTCAAGGATAGGTAAAATGCCTATAGCAATACCGAACGACGTAAAAGTGGATATCGAAGCGAACGTCGTCACCGTCAAAGGACCCAAGGGAACGATGACAATAGGACTCCACAAGGACATGATCATAAAAATGGAAGACAGCAAAATCACAGTTTCAAGGCCTTCCGACGAAAAGCTCCACAAGTCCCTCCACGGCCTGACAAGAACGCTTGTCAACAACATGGTCGAGGGAGTAACGAAGGGCTTTGAAAAATCCCTGGATATAAACGGCGTGGGCTACAGGGCGCAGAAGCAGGGCAAAAAGCTCGTACTCACCCTCGGCTATTCGCATCCGGTCGAGATGGATGAGCCGGAGGGGATAACCGTCGACGTACCGAACCCTAACAAGATCATTGTAAAAGGCTGCGATAAACAGGCCGTCGGCGAGTTTGCCGCGAAAATCAGGGCCAAGAGGGAGCCTGAGGTTTACAAGGGCAAGGGCATCAAGTACGAGGCAGAGGTAATCAGGCGCAAGGAAGGCAAAGCTGGCGCCAAAGGCAAGAAGTAGGAGGGAGTGAGAGCAGATGATTAATATGCCCAACAAAAACGAAATCAGGCTGAGAAAACATGACAGGGTGCGCAAGAAAATAGAGGGGACCACTGAGCGTCCGAGGCTTAATGTTTTCAGAAGCTTAAAGAATATATACGTACAGGTTATCGACGACTCGACAGGCAATACGCTTGTCGCGGCCTCCACGCTTGACGAAGCTCTTAAGGGCAAGCTTGAGCACAGCGGGGACAAGACCGCCGCGAAGGAAGTCGGCAAACTGATTGCTCAGAAGGCATTGGACAAGGGAATCAAGCAGGTGGTCTTCGACAGGGGAGGCTATATCTACCACGGCAGGGTTAAAGAGCTTGCCGAGGGTGCAAGAGAGGCCGGCCTTGATTTTTAGGACGGTTTCCCCAAAAAGTGCAGCTGTTATGATTTTCGAAAGAAAATCTATTTGAGGAGGGATGGAAATTGCAGCGTATAGATGCTGGCGCATTAGATCTTAAGGAAAAGGTCGTTAATATAGGACGTGTTACCAAGGTTGTTAAAGGCGGTAGGAATTTCCGTTTCAGCGCCCTCGTAGTTGTTGGAGATGAAAACGGCTATGTAGGCAGCGGAATAGGCAAGGCTACAGAAATACCGGACGCCATCAGGAAGGGAATTGACGACGCGAAGAAAAACCTCATAAAGGTACCGCTCGTGGAGACTACAATTCCTCACGAGGCTACGGGCGAATACGGCGCAGGCAGAGTGCTTCTCAAGCCGGCAGGCGCAGGTACCGGAGTTATAGCCGGCGGACCCGTAAGGGCGGTCCTCGAGCTGGCCGGTATCCATGATATAAGAACAAAATCGCTTGGCTCGAACAATCCTATAAACATGGTCAATGCGACAATCAACGGGCTTGCTCAGCTCAAAACCGTTGAAGAGGTTGCAAAGCTCCGCGGCAAAGCGCCGGAAGAAATACTGGGTTAGGAGGGAACTACGGTGGCAAAGCTTAAAATTACTCTTGTAAAGAGTATCAACAGATCAAAGGAAGACCAGGTAGCTACTGTAAAAGCTCTCGGTTTGAAAAAGATCGGAAGTTTTGTAGAGCAAAACGACAACCCTCAGATGAGGGGTATGATCAGGAAAGTATCGCATTTAATATCTGTGGAAGAAATATAGGGGAGGTGTGACAGGTGAAACTACATGAATTGCAACCTGCACCGGGCGCAAAAAGGGCTCCCACCAGAAAGGGCAGAGGTACCGGTTCAGGCAACGGCAAAACCGGCGGCCACGGCCATAAAGGTCAGAACGCGCGCGCAGGCGGCGGCGTAAGGCCCGGCTTCGAAGGCGGACAGATGCCTCTCTATAGAAGGATACCCAAGAGAGGCTTCAACAACAAGAATTTTGCGAAGGTTTATGCAGAGGTCAACATTTCAAAGCTCGATATATTTGAGGACGGAACGGTTGTAAACGGCATACTTCTGCAGGAAAACGGACTTATAAACAAGCTTTATGACGGCGTATCGGTTCTTGGCAGCGGCGAGCTGACAAAGAAGCTTACCGTTCAAGCTGCAAGATTCACAAAGACAGCTTCAGAAAAGATTGAAGCTGCAGGAGGAAAGGTAGAGGTGGTATAGTATGGGCGGAATGCTGGAAATTCTGCGCAATGCATGGAAGATCCCCGACCTGCGCAGAAAGCTTCTATTCACCGTTGCAATGCTGATAGTGTTCAGGATAGGCGCTCACATACCCAACCCGGGACTGGACGCCGCGGCATTTGCTGAAATACTTAAAGGCGCAGGTTCACTGGGAGGCTTCCTGGATATCATATCGGGCGGTTCCTTTAAGAATGCTACTATATTCGCGATGAGTATAACCCCATATATCAACTCTTCAATCATTATGCAATTGCTGACCGTAGCCATCCCAAGCCTGGAAAGGCTTCAGAAGGAAGGCGAGGAAGGAAGAAAGATCATACAGCAGTATGTCAGGTACGGCACGGTCGTACTCGGCTTCATTCAGGCTGTCGCCCTCTATTTCACAATGAACGCGCAGCATGTCATTAACGACGGCGGATCCGTTTGGAGCTTCCTGACAATAACTCTTACATTCACAGCCGGTACCGCCTTCCTGATGTGGCTGGGCGAGCAGATCAACGAATACGGCATCGGAAACGGTATCTCACTTATAATATTTGCCGGTATTATTTCAAGGGGACCGATAGGCGCCCTGACAATCGTGGACAACTACAGGCTTGGAGTTTTCGGCCCGGGCGTGTTGGGTTTGATCGTCATATTGCTGGTGCTTGCGATGTTTATAGTTATGGTGGCATTGGTCATCTGGGTTCAGCAGGCTGAAAGAAGGATCCCTATACAGTACGCCAAGCGCGTGGTCGGAAGGAAGATGTATGGCGGGCAGAGCACGCACCTGCCGATCAAGGTCAACCTGGCGGGCGTTATACCGATCATCTTCGCAATGTCGATCATGATGTTCCCGTCGACCATCGTAACAATGTTCTTTGCAAATTCGACAAATCCGATTGTGAATTGGTTTAAGAATCCCGAGAAGAGCTTCGTTTATGCGGGACTCTATGCCATATTGATAATATTCTTCACCTTCTTCTACTCGGTGATACAGTTCAACCCCATCGAGATTTCCAACAACATGAAGAAGAACGGCGGCTTCATACCGGGCCTCAGGCCTGGAAAGCCGACCTCGGACTATATATCCAAGGTTTTGAACAGGGTTACCTGGTTCGGCGGTTTTTTCCTTGCAATAGTTACCGTATTCCCCATAATACTGGGAAATATCACGAAAATATCCGGCCTGTGGTTCGGCGGCACAGCGCTGCTGATCCTCGTAAATGTCGCGCTTGATACTATCAAACAGGTTGAGTCGCAGATGCTGATGAGGCATTACAAAGGCTTCCTGGAATAGTACGGCCGGCTGCCGGGAAATACTGGAGGAAATATGAGACTTATTTTACTAGGGGCTCCGGGAGCGGGAAAAGGGACGCAGGCGGTGCTGCTTGCGGAGAAGCTCAATGTCCCGCACATATCCACCGGAGATATATTCAGAAGCAATATACGCAACGGTACGCCGCTGGGTAAGATGGCAAAGGAGTATATCGACAAGGGAGCTCTCGTACCAGATGATGTTACAATAAGCATAGTGAAGGACAGACTTCAGCAGGACGACTGCAAAAGCGGTTTTATACTCGACGGTTTTCCAAGGACGATCCCCCAGGCCGAGAGTCTTGACAGGGAGCTTGAGCAAATGGATATGCCTCTGGACCATGTAATCGACATATCCGTACCGGATGCCGATATCATCGAAAGGCTGTCCGGGCGCAGGGTCTGCTCGAAATGTGGCATGAGCTATCACACCTTTCACGGGCCTCCCAAGACCGAAGGCGTTTGCGACAGCTGCGGCGCCCCTGTCGTACAAAGGGATGACGACCGTGAGGAAACCGTACTGAACAGGCTCAAGACGTATCACGACCAGACGGAGCCGCTGATCCAGTTTTACAGGAATAAAGGCAAGCTCCTGACAGTAGACGGAAAGGATAAGATATCGGATACCACCGTAGCGCTGTTCAGGTTATTGGGGCTGAAATAAATGATATCGATTAAGTCAAAAACGGAAATAGAGCTGATGCGCAGCGCCTGCGAGGTTGTGGCGACAGCCCTCGAGCTTTTGAGGGAGGCTGCAAAGCCTGGGATTACCACCATGGAGCTTGACACTATCGCAGAGCGCTACATCAGAAAGCAGCGCGCATTACCTTCCTTTAAAGGGGTAAAGTCGGCTGCAAGGGACGGCATAGATTTCCCCGGAACGATATGCGCTTCTGTTAATAATGAAGTGATACACGGCATACCGGGTTTAAGAGAGTTAAAAGATGGAGATATTATCAGTATCGACATCGGCGCATATTTGAACGGTTTCCACGGAGACGCCGCCAGGACCTTTCCCGTAGGGAAGGTGTCGGACGAGGCGCTGAGGCTTGTAGAGACAACCGAGCAGAGCTTTTACGAGGGTATAAGCCGCGCGGTTAAGGGAAACCGTATAATAGATATATCCAGGGCAATACAGGAGCATGTTGAAAAGAACGGTTACGCCGTAGTCAGGGAATATGTAGGCCATGGCATCGGCAGGGAGCTCTGGGAGCCTCCCCAGATTCCGAACTACTGCACCAGGGAAAGAGGTCCGAGGCTTGAGCCCGGCATGACGCTCGCCATTGAACCGATGGTGAACCAGGGCGGATATCCGGTGAAGCTGCTGGATAACCGATGGACAGTTGTAACGGCTGACGGGAGCCTTTCGGCTCACTACGAAAATACAATACTTTTGACTGACGGCGAACCGGTTGTCCTTACAAAACTCATTTAACGGACCAGCACAGAGGTGAGGTTTTTGAGTGTGACTTTAGGCCAGGTAGTGGTATCCAGAGCGGGCAGGGACACAGGCGGAAGATTTGTGGTCATAAAGGTCGTGGATGAACATTTCGTTCAGATATGCGACGGGGACCTGCGAAGAATCGAAAAGCCTAAAAAAAAGAAAATCAAACACCTTGAACCGACGGGGGAGACGATAAAAGTCCTGGAGGAAAAACTGAAAAGCAATGCCAGAATATCAAATTCGGATATAAGAAAAGCTCTGGCGGTTCAGAAAAGTACACTGGAAAAAGAAGAATGATTTTTATAAGGAGGTTTTGAGTTTTGTCAAAGGATGATGTAATAGAAGTTGAGGGCAGGATAGTAGAAGCTTTACCGAACGCAATGTTTCAGGTTGAGCTTGAAAACGGGCATAAGGTGCTGGCCCATATCTCGGGCAAGCTCCGGATGAATTTTATCAGGATATTGCCGGGCGATAAGGTTACGATAGAGCTCTCTCCTTATGATCTGACCCGCGGAAGAATAACATGGAGAGCCAAATAACTCAGGGAGGGTTTATAACATGAAAGTAAAACCGTCTATCAAGGTAATGTGCGAGAAGTGCAAAATAATCAAAAGAAAAGGCAGAGTAATGGTTATCTGCGAAAACCCGAAGCACAAGCAGAAACAGGGATAATTCAATTGGCAATTGACAAGTGGCAATTGAAAACCTGTTTATAAGCTATATATCTGCGCATTGGGAATTGAGAATGAAACAAAAGGGCTGAGGGCAATAAAAGGAAATTATATTAAGCTTGTATTCATATGAGTTATATGGTATAATTTCACGTCAACCTGTACGCAATTGCCCATTATCAATTGTCAATTGGACTTACCACCTTGGAGCGGCTGCACAGCGGCTGAGTAACAGCTTATGTGATCCAGGTGTTAATTATAACACGGCAGGTTGTATACTTAAGGTATGTAGTTTTTGAAATTATATGCTCGAAATCGTATACGCCGGAGAATTTTAAGTAGATAACGAATTAAGCATTCGGACTGCTAAAACGGTTAAGGAATTTATTTGGAGGTGTTTAACAAGATGGCTCGTATCGCCGGAGTTGATCTGCCCAGGGAAAAAAGGGTAGAAATTGGGCTGACTTACATCTTTGGTCTGGGAAGAAGCAAGTCTAATGAGATTTTAGCCAAAACGGGCGTTAATCCCGATACAAGGGTAAGGGATTTGACGGATGATGAGATCAGCAGACTCAGGGAAACAATCGACAAGGAATACAAGGTTGAAGGCGACCTGAGGAGAGAGACCGCTCTTAATATCAAGCGATTGATTGAGATAGGCAGCTACAGGGGGAGAAGGCACAGACAGGGCCTGCCTGTAAGGGGCCAGCGGACCAAAACCAATGCAAGGACAAGAAAAGGCCCGAAGAAGACGGTTGGCGTGCAAAGAAAGAAAACGGTATAAGGAGGTTGGCGATTGAATGGCAACTAAAACGACTGGTGCAAAAAGAGTTACCAGAAAAAAGAGAGAGCGTAAAAATATCGAGCGCGGTGCCGCACACATCCGTTCGACTTTTAACAATACCATTGTAACAATTACCGATACGGCCGGTAATGCGCTTTCATGGGCAAGCGCAGGCGGTCTGGGCTTCAGGGGGTCGAGGAAGAGCACTCCTTTTGCCGCGCAGATGGCTGCGGAGACCGCATCCAAGGCTGCTATGGAGCATGGCCTGAAGACGGTCGAGGTTTATGTAAAGGGTCCGGGCGCAGGCCGTGAGGCTGCGATAAGGGCTCTGCAGGCTGCAGGCCTCGACGTAAGCCTTATTAAAGATGTTACGCCTATACCGCATAACGGTTGCAGGCCGCCCAAGAGAAGAAGAGTGTAAAATGGAGGTGTTAAAATAGATGGCAAGGTATACAGATGCATCCTGCAGACTCTGCCGCAGGGAAGGCGAAAAGCTCTTCCTGAAGGGTGAAAGATGCTACACGAATAAATGCTCAGTTTCGAGGAGACAGTATGCTCCCGGCCAGCACGGACAGCAGAAGAAAAAGATGTCCGAGTATGGCATACAGCTTCGTGAAAAGCAGAAGGCAAGAAGATTTTATGGAATTCTTGAAAGCCAGTTCAGAAATTATTTCGGAATGGCGGTAAAACAGAGGGGCGTTACAGGCGAAAAGCTCCTGCAGATACTTGAAAGCAGGCTTGACAATGTGGTATACAGGCTCGGACTCGCGACCTCCAGGCCTGAAGCAAGGCAGCTGGTACGTCACGGCCATTATACGGTTAACGGCGGAAAGGTGAACATACCTTCCATACTTTTGAATCCCGGTGATGTGGTGGCTGTAAAAGACAAATTCAAGAGCTCTGAAAAGACGAAAGCAATAGTTGATATCGCCGGCGGCAAGGTTGTCCCGAAGTGGCTGGAATTTGATCCGGAGAATCTTACGGGCAAGGTTGTTTCGCTCCCGGCAAGGGAAGAGATCGACCTGCCGATAAGAGAGCACCTTATCGTTGAGTTGTACTCCAAGTAGTTTATTTATACCTGGTCAATAGGAAATCACCAGTTTGTCAGGGCGGCGGAGCGGATGAAACCGCTCCGGGCCCATAAGAAGCAACTGAGTATTCCATAGCGGTTAAAGAAGGGTATTAAATAAAAAGTACTGAATATGATATAAGGATTGCGAATCAGTTGCCCTCATAATAGAATAATTGCCAGATAAGGGAGGGTTTTTGTTTGATTGAAATAGAAAAACCGAAAATTGAATGTGTCCAGTCCAGTGATGACAATACTTACGGAAAATTTGTCATTGAGCCGCTTGAAAGGGGCTATGGCATTACTCTTGGGAATTCGCTCAGGAGGATCCTGCTCTCTTCGCTGCCGGGCGTCGCAGTTCAGTCTATCAAGATAGACGGAGTGCTTCATGAATTTTCCACGGTACCGGGCGTTATAGAGGACGTTACGGAAATAATACTGAATATAAAGAGTCTTTCGATGAAGCTGTTCACCGATGGCCCCAAGATAGTATATATTGACGCGGATGGCGAAGGGCCTGTCACTGCGGGAGATATAAAAGCCGATTCCGACGTTGAGATTCTGAACCCCGATCTTCATATATGCACTCTCAACGGCGAAAACAGGTTTTATATGGAGCTGGTCCTCAACAAGAACAGAGGCTACATACCGGCTGAAAAGAACAAGCAGTCAGGGCAGCCGATAGGCATCATACCCGTGGATTCGATTTATACGCCTGCAAGAAAGGTCAACTATACGGTCGAAAACACACGCGTAGGCCAGGTCACCGATTACGACAAGCTTACGCTTGAGGTATGGACGAACGGAAGCATAAAGCCGGATGAAGCCATAAGCCTCGGAGCCAAAATACTGAGCGAACACCTTAATCTTTTCATAGATCTGTCGGATCATGCCAAGCATACGGAGATCATGGTTGAAAAGGAAGAGACCAAAAAGGAAAAGGTTCTCGAAATGACCATCGAAGAGCTTGACCTCTCGGTCAGATCCTACAATTGCTTGAAGAGGGCCGGTATTAATACCGTTGAAGACCTCACCAACAGGACCGAGGAAGATATGATGAAGGTAAGGAATCTGGGAAGGAAGTCCCTTGAGGAGGTCCTCCAGAAGCTGCACGCATTAGGCTTGGCGCTCGCACCGAGTGAGGATTGATAATTTTAGGAGGTAAAAGAAATGCCAACACAGAGAAAGTTAGGACGTGCTACCGATCAGAGGAAGGCGATACTCAAGGGATTGGTAACCGCTTTATTGGAAAACGGTAAAATAGAGACGACCGAAGCAAGGGCAAAGGAAGTCAAGAATATTGCCGAAAAACTGATTGCTATGGCGATAAAGGAGCAGGGCAATTTTACGTCAAAGCAGATCAAGGTCAGCGCAGCCAAGGTTGACAGCACCGGCAAGAAGATAACCAAATCCGTTACCTCAAGGAACAACAGGAAGTACCTGGTAGTTGAGAGGGAAACAAAGACCGACATGGTTACCGTCGACAACGCCTCCAGGCTCAATGCCAGGAGAAGGGCAATGAACTGGATATACAGGGTCAAGGATGAGAACGGCAAATATATCAATGTTGTCGATAAGCTCTTTGACGAAATAGCACCGAAGTTCAAAGATATAAATGGCGGATTTACGAGGATATACAAGCTCGGACCGAGGAGAGGCGACGCCGCCGAGGTTGTTTTGCTTGAGCTGGTCAAGTAGTTACGGCACTATATACGGCATTATGACAGGGAGTTGGCTGCAGCGATGCGGACAAATCCCTGATTTTGTTTGGGCGCAGGTTTATCCTGGCGGCCAGGGATGAGTGAGGCCCCGGATGGAAAATAACAGGCAAATCATTGAAATGCAGGGAGTGGGCTATGTTTACAAGGCCCATTATGAGGAAAGGACGGATGTGACGGCTCTTTCCGGCGTCGGACTTACGGTCGTCAGGGGAGAGTTTCTGGTCATACTCGGCAGGAACGGCTCTGGGAAGTCCACGCTCGCAAGGCTTATAAACGCTCTTTTGCTGCCCTCCGAGGGGATCGTGTGCGTTAACGGGATAGATACTACGAATGAAAAGCAGCTATGGGAGATCAGAAGGACGGCTGGTATGGTCTTCCAGAACCCGGACAACCAGATTGTCGGTACCGTTGTGGAGGAGGATGTTGCCTTCGGACCTGAAAATATGGGAGTGCCTCCGACGGAGATCCGCAGCAGAGTTGATGAGGCACTGGATACCGTGGGCATAGCCGAATACAAAAAGCATGCTCCGCATCTGCTTTCCGGCGGGCAGAAGCAAAAGGTCGCAATCGCGGGGATCCTTGCAATGAAGCCTCAATGCATCGTCCTTGACGAAGCCACCGCGATGCTGGACCCGGTGGGTCGCAAGGATGTAATGAACATACTGAGGAAATTGAATAAGGAAGAGGGCATTACAATCATTCATATAACCCATCACATGGACGAGGCCGCCGCCGCCGACAGGGTCCTGGTGCTCGACAGAGGCAGGACGGTAATTTCAGGCAAGCCCGGCGAGGTTTTTAAAAATGTGGACAGGATAAAAAGCCTGGGGCTTGACGTCCCACAGGTGACCGAATTGTTTTATGAACTCAACAAGCAGGGCTTTGAGCTGCCGCTTGACGTCCTGACCGTGGACGATGCTTTTGAACATCTTGAGCGGCTCATAAAGACCAAAAGCTGACGCTACCACCTATCCGGATGTATCCGGCTTTCATCATACCTGTCCGGAACTTCTCTTGCTTCGGCGCCATGTCCGATTACCACCATTCCTACCGGAACGATTTTGGGAGGCAGGCCAAGCAGTCCGGCCATCAGTTCAGTGAGCTTTGTTACCGGATGCAGACCGCACCATACGGCGCCCAGACCCATTCCGTGAGCTGCCAGCAGCATGTTTTCAATAGCCGCCGAGCAATTCTCCACTAAAAAACCCGTCAGTTCTTCTATATTCCTGTCCCCGCATACAATAACGGCGCAGCCTGCCTGCGGAAGCATTTTTGCATACTTATGCCCTTCGGAGATTTTTTGAAGCTTCTCCGGGTCTCTTACGACGACGAAGTGCCAGGGCTGCTTATTATGGGCGGAAGGCGCGTAGAAGCCGGCCTTTAGGATCAGCTTGAGCTCGTCCTCCCCGACAGACTCGCCTGTGTATTTGCGTACGCTTCTCCGGGTAAAAATGGTTTCCAGTACATCCATGCATATTCCCCTTTCCGTTAGATTTTCATTGATTTATAGACCCTTATGCCGCCGCTTTTTTCAATATCCTCGGCATTTCCGAACCTGCTCCTCATTATCTCCTTCAGCGTGGAGCCGCCCTTGTTGTGAAAAGCCGTAAGCCACAGCGCGCCCTCGGTATTAAGGTGGTCCCATGCCTCGTTAATAAGCTGTGTATTGAGCTTTTTGCCTGCTGCAAAAGGCGGATTTGCGACAATATCGTCGAAGCTTCTGCCAATGAAGCCGGAATATAGGTCGCTTTTGACTATTTCCGCTTCGAGCCTGTTTTTGGCCGCATTGATACCGGCATATTCGACGGCTCTGCTGTTTATATCGGCCAGGCATACGGCCTGCTCCGGATACAGGGCTTTTATGAAAAGCCCGATAGCTCCGTAGCCGCAGCCGATGTCGAGGACTGACCCTCCGGTTGGCGCGAAATGCCTGATAAGAAGCTCCGACGCCTTATCCACCCTGCCTTCAAACGAGAAAACCCCGCTTACTGCCGTCAGCGCAAGCCTTACCCCGTTAATAGCCTGCTCGAAAGTCCGCTCTTTTATTTCCGAATTCGGATTTTCAGAAAAGTAATGCTCGTTCACCCTATTCTCCTTCTATTTTTTGCATTTATACGAAACTGTCCCCTCACATTATACCATTTAATAAAAAAGGCTTGAAGTTATCCCTTACATTATTTATTATAGTGGTTATAAAGATTAGTTGTACGTTCCGGACGGGAGATAAGAATGTCCATAGTAATTGAAAACCTATCATATGTATACATGCAGGGAACGCCGTTCGAGAAGCGGGCACTCGACAACATCAGCCTGAAAATCGACAGCGGCGAATTCACGGGGATCATTGGACATACGGGCTCGGGTAAATCCACACTGATACAGCATTTGAACGGGCTGCTCAAGCCGACTTCGGGAAAGGTCGTCATCAACGGCAGCGATACATCGGGCAAAAACCTTAAGGAATTGAGAAGACAGGTGGGTATTGTTTTTCAGTATCCAGAGCATCAGCTTTTCGAGGAGACCGTTTATAAGGACATTGCCTTCGGGCTTGTAAAGCAGGGGCTTTCGGTTAAGGAAACAGAGGCCGCCGTGGCGGAAGCGGCCGAGATCGTGGGCATAAAAGGCGATGTGCTTGAAAAATCGCCGTTCGAGCTTTCGGGAGGGCAAAAGCGAAGGGTTGCTATCGCCGGCGTCCTGGCTATGAAGCCGGGCATATTGATTCTTGACGAGCCCACCGCGGGACTGGACCCCAGAGGCAGGGACGAGATTTTCGGCTTCCTGTCGAAGCTGCATGAAACGCTCAAAATAACCATATTACTGGTTTCACACAGCATGGAGGATGTCGCTAGGCTTGTGGAGAGAGTCATTGTTATGAACCGGGGGCATATAGAGATGGACGGAGCGGTTGCGGACGTCTTTGAGGATACCGAGGCGCTTGAGAAAATAGGGCTCTCAGCGCCCCAGATCTCGTATTTGATGAAGCGTGTAAAGGAGCTGCTGCCGGGGCTCGACGACAGAATATACACGGTCGGAGAAGCCAGGGACGCATTGCTGCGGAAGCTCGGCAAACAGGAGCATTAATGATAAAGGATATTACAATAGGCCAATACATACCGGGCGATTCGCCGCTGCACAGAGCGGACCCCAGGGTTAAAATAGTCCTCACGATGGTGTTCATGATAGTGATATTCTTCATCATGTCCTTCTGGGGCTTTGCGGCGATGACCCTTTTTACGGTTCTGGCGGTGGTTGTTTCGGGAGTGCCTGTCAAATATACGCTCAAAGGCCTGAAGCCGCTCCTTATTATAATAATTTTCACTGCGCTCATCAATATATTTTCGACAGGCGGGAAGCCTGTTTCAGACGTTGGCCTGCTGAAGTACATCACCTATGACGGCATCGCTTTGGCTGTGAAGCTGGCATTGAGGCTGGCTCTGATCGTCGTGGGAGGCTCGCTGCTCACCTTCACCACCACGCCTATTCTGCTGACGGACGGGATAGAAAAGCTTCTTCAGCCCTTTAAAAAAATCGGCCTGCCCGCCCATGAGCTTGCAATGATGATGACCATAGCGCTCAGGTTTATTCCCACGCTGCTGGAGGAGACCGATAAAATAATGAAAGCTCAGGCTGCTAGGGGGGCGGACTTTGATACGGGCAACCTTGTCCAGAGAGCCAAGAGCTTCATCCCGGTACTTGTGCCTTTGTTCGTAAGCGCCTTCAGACGGGCGGACGAGCTGGCTACGGCAATGGAGGCCAGGTGCTACAGGGGCAGCGAGGGAAGGACAAGGATGAGGCAGCTGAAGCTTGGACGCGTCGATCTTGAGGTGGGGGGAGCCGCAGTATTATTTTTTGTGACCCTGCTGCTTTTGCAGTTCGTATAAAATATATCAGGAGGACCTATATGCTAAAAATTAAAGAAACAGTGGACAATTTTCTAAAAAGCCACGGCATGGATCCGGAGA
>JAEZJL010000453.1 GCA_023415815.1 Bacillota bacterium
CCAGATATCGGGCGGGGAGCAGCAAAGAGTCTCCATTGCAAGGGCCCTGGCAAAAAATCCGCAGATCGTATTATGCGACGAACCTACGGGAGCTCTGGACTCCGCTACCGGCCACAGGGTCCTGAAAATGATTTGCACCGCGGCCTATGACATGGGAAAAACCGTTATCATCGTTACACATAACGTTCTGATTGCAGATATGGCAGATAGCGTCATACACATGAAAGACGGGAGGATTATTGAGATAAAGCACAATGACAGCCCAAAGGACGCAGAGGAAATCATATGGTAATAAAAGCGCTTTTCAGAAAAGCCCTCAGGGATATGCGAAAGTCAAAAGTCCAGTTTATCTCCATTTTCATTATGGCTACCCTTGCCGTAACCATTGTCACCGGCCTGGACAGCGTCTGGAAAACCATTGAAGACCATGCCGGCGACATGTATGCGTCCACCAATATTTCGGATTTGTGGGTCAACGTTGTGAACCCTACGGAAAAGGAACTGTGGAGCATCTCAAGGATTAAAGGCGTTGAAAAGCTGGAACAGCGTTTCACAATAAACGCCATCGCCGGATTGGAAGGCCGTCCGACCCTCCGCGTCTACGCGATTTCCGGGCAAAGCACGCTGAACAGGCCAAAGCTTCAGCAGGGCGGATTTTCAAGCCGCGGCGGCGCGATACTGGACGAAGCCTTCGCTAAAGAGCACGGGCTTAAAATAAACGACAAGGTTGCAGTTAAAATAAACGGCAAGCGGATCAGCTTTCCTGTCGAAGGGCTGGCCTTAAGCAGCGAGCATATCTATTCCGTGAAAGGCTCGACCTCTATCATACCCGACTCAAGGAAATACGGCTTTATTATCATTAATGAAGACATGCTAAAGAGCGTATACGGCCAGAAGGTATACAACCAGATCTGCGTAAAGCTGTCTCCGGCTGCCGATGTTTCACAGATAGAAGCCGAGATCGACAAGGCGATCGGGGACGATCTTATAGGGATTGTCGCAAAGGGCGACGACGGCAGCGTCAACAACATTAACGCCAATATCCGGCAATTCAAAACCCTCGCCACCGTATTCCCCCTGATGTTTTTCCTTGTGGCCGCCCTGATAACGCAGAGCACCATGCTTAGGATGGTGGAAAACCAGCGGAGTCAGATAGGCATCCTGAAGGCTCTGGGTTATACAAAAAGGAGCATTTTGTGGCACTATACGTCCTATGGAGTATCGATGGGATTGCTTGGGGCCTTCCTCGGTCTCCTGATAGGCCCGAATTTTTTCGGAAGATTATTGATCCCGTGGCTTAAATTGAGCTTTGCCGACTACCGGGTCTCCGTCAACTATGCCAATTTCATTTTCAGCCTGGTTTTAATCCTGATTTGTACCGGAGGCGTTTCCCTATACGCCTGCCTTAAGCTGCAGAGGGATTCCCCTTCGGCGCTCCTCCGGGATAAGCCTCCGAAGGAGGGAAGCCATGTCTTTCTCGAATCTCTGCCGAAGCTCTGGAACAAGATGAGATTCAGCCGCAAGCTGATCGCTCGTAATACCCTGAGAAACAAAATGCGCATGATCATGAGCATAATAGGAATCACAGGCTGCACAGGGCTGATAGTCGCGGCATTCACCCTGCTCAGCATGGTAAACGGGATTGCCCGGCAGACTTATGAGGTTACCTACACCTATGATCAGAAAATCATACTGGACAGCAAGGCAGATTCCCGCTTCATCCGCAATTTGAGCCTGGACGGAACCGTCCAGCAAATGGAGGAGACGGCGGTTGAAATCATCTGCCCCGACGGGGAAAGAGAAATGAAACCGTTGACGGTTTTTCCAAAGGACAGCCCTCTGGTGCATCTGGAGGATACCGGCGGCAATTCTGTGCTGCTTCCGGAAGACGGAATTTCCATGTCGAGAAAGCTTGCGCAAACATTGAATGTCAAGGTAGGAGACAGCATAGAGCTCAAGCGCGCCGGCAAAGGCTATATAAAGGTGCCCATAAAGCAGATTGTGCATATGGTCACCGGGCAGGGAATGTTTATGACGGATACTTACTATGAATCTATCGGAGAAACCTTTAAACCCACCGCAATCCTTGTAAAATGGGACCATCAGCCCGACAGGGCTTTCCTGAACGGGGATTACGTCGACGAATATGTGGACAGGACCGGCCAGATAGCAGATGTTCAGGCCAGTACGAAGGTCGTTTATACCGCGGCGCTGCTGCTGATTTTCATGGGAGGGATCCTGGCGTTTGTCGTTCTTTACAACTGCGGCATTCTGAATTTTTCGGAGCGGATACGGGACCTTACCACATTAAAGGTTTTGGGGTTTTACCAGAAGGAAATCCGTTCCCTTGTGCTGATGGAAAATATTTTTTCTGTGATCCTGGGATTTATTTTCGGCATCCCGGTGGGCAAGGTCCTTGCGGCAATCGCGGCGGGAGGCCTCGACGACCAGATGGACCTGCTCAGCCGTGTATCTATGGGTACCGTGGTCCTTTCAGGAATTATCACACTGATTTTTGCCCTGGTTATCAACGGCATCGTAGCGGAGAAAATGAAAAATATCAATATGCTGGAGTCATTAAAAAGTATCGAGTAGAAAAATCGGAGGTATAATTATGATGGGGATGTTGAAAAAGCATAAAAAATGGATTCTGGCAGGAGCCGGTCTCCTTATTGTGCTTCTGGCGGCAGGCATAATCGGCGGGAGCGCGGTGCGGGCAGCAAAGGACAGGAGCCTGGAGGCCGTCTCTTCGGCGCCTGAAGAGGACGCCGGCCTGGATGCCTGGGGAGAGGTAAGGTATGAGAGGATTTACGATATAAGCATTGACTTTCCGTCCATCGTGACGGATATTAAAGTAAAAGAAGGAGACCGCGTTTCGCTGGGGCAGGAGCTGGTGACGCTGGATATGTCGGAATACCTGGTGACCATGGATAAGCTCCGCGAGCAGCTTGCGGCGGGGCAGGCGGGGCTTCGGAATACGGTGCAGGATACCGGCGTCCTTTCAGCCGATATTGCGCTGCTGCAAAAGGATATCGGCAGAAAAACGGGCGAATTAAACAAAGGGACCAATACGGATATCGTTATCCTTCAGACTTCGCTGGACCTGGCAAAAAAGGAAGCGGAAACCGCAAAGAGAGATGTCCGGAACAACCAGGCCCTGTATGACGCAGGGACAGTTCCCCAAAATGTACTGGACCAATACGTCGATGTCTTGGACCAAAGAGAGAAGGCCGTATCCGATATTGAGAATAATATGAAAAAGACAGAGAGCGCTTTAAAGACGGAGCTTGACCAGCTGAGCATTTCATTAAAGTCCAAGCAGGCTCAGCTCGATCAGATAAAAAACTCCAACGACGCGAATACGGCGCAGCAAAACAGCAGCGTGGCAGTCTCCCGGATCGACCTGGACATTATGAAAAACAAGAGCGCGAAGGACTATTTTAATATGAACCGGATTATATCCTGCGTTCAGAACGGCATTGTACAGAACATTGGAGTCATCAACGGCACAAGGCTGGGAGTTCAGGCTATGCCCACAAGGGTGCTGCAGTTGATCGATGCGGATTCTATTGTGGTCAGCGCGGAAGTTGACGAAGAATTTATAAGAAATGTTACCATGGGCGAGTCCGTGAGAATCGTGCCGGCGTCGGACAGCAGCCTGTCCATTGACGGAGCTGTAACGCAGATTTCAAACGTGGCCGTGGAAAAGGACGGGAAACGGATCATAAAGGTGGAGGTAAGGCCGCAGGATCCGAAGGGAGAGTTGAAGCCGGGCTACAGCGTGGATGTGTATTTCCCTGCAAAGTAACGGAATCCAAGGCAATAGGTCTGCAACGGCTTTTTGCCGGACAGCAAAGGGGCGGGATGATGGAAAAAATTTTGATTGTGGATGATGATAAGGAGATTACGCTCCTGATATCGGATGCCCTGACGGACGAAGGGTACGAATGCCTTCTCGCATTCAACGGGGAACGGGCTTTCAGCTTGCTGAGGGACAACCCGGATATTTCGCTGATCCTTCTGGACATCATGATGCCGGACATGGACGGGCTGGAAATTTGCAGGGAAATCCGGAGTACCGTCTCCTGCCCTATCCTCTTCGTAACAGCCAAAAACCGCACCTATGATACGATGCTGGGGTTAGAAATGGGCGCGGACGATTATATTTCGAAGCCTTTTGTTGTGGACGAGCTTGTTGCGAGAGTAAAGGCTCATTTACGCCGTGAAAAGCGAAGCCTTCAAAAGAAGAGCGGAACCATGACCATCGGAAGCATACGGATAGACCCGGAAAGCTATGAGGTTTCGGCAAACGGAAAAGCCGTCGAATTATCCATGAGGGAATTTCAGCTGCTGCATTATCTTTTTATAAACGCGGGCAGGGTCGTATCAAAGGAGCAGATTTTCAGCGCGGTCTGGGGCGCCGACTTTGCCGACATAGGGACGGTGGCCGTGAATATTAAAAATTTGAGGGATAAAATCGATAAGGAAAACCGGTACATTAAAACGGTATGGGGCGTGGGATATAAATTCGTGAGAAATCCGGAGAGTGAAAATGAGTATTAAATTCAAGCTTCCGTTCCTCGTGCTTATCGCTTTTCTTGTTAATATCCTGCTGCTATACGGGTGCTACAATATTTTTCTGTCCAAGGAAATATCCAGGTACAACAGCAGTGTCCAGGAACAGCTGCAGACCGAAGCAAACAGGATTTCAAAAGAAATAGAAAACATGAGAGACTTCCCGCAGGCCCTGAAAAATATCTCGGAGGCGAAAAATCTTATCATACGCGTAAGCGACGAGTCTGGCTCGACGGTTTTTCACGCAGGCAATGAATCAGGCGTTAATCTGGAGACAAACGCATCCAGTCTGTTTCATTTGGATAATAATGTTTATTTGCTGAAGATAATACAGCCCATGTCGTTGGAGAATATATCCTCCTATGATGTGGCATGGAGCGTTTTTGAAGCGGAAGTGCTGATCATCTGCTTCATATTATTGCTTGTTACGGTTGTAATTTATTTTTATTACGTCAAGCCCATCATTTCCCTGCAAAAAAATATGGAGCGCTACAAAGAAGGGATCCGTCCCCGGAGTATTGTGCGCGAGGATGAGATAGGGCTGCTGAATAACAGGTTTGTCGAGCTTACGGAAGCCATTGAAAAGGAAAAGCAGAAGCAGGACCTGATTATTGCATCTATCTCACACGATATAAAAACGCCGCTCACTTCCGTCATGGGCTTTGCCGAGCGCTTGAAAAAAGGCGCCCTTCCGGCCGACAGGTATGAGCAGTATGTCAATATCATTTACAATAAATCAGCTTCCATCAACCACCTGATTGAGGAATTTGACGAGTATCTGAACCTTCACATCCCGAGCGGGATAAAGCGGCAGCGGATATCGGCTGAGAAATTCTGCGCGATTTTAAAAACGGAGTATGAAGAGGAATTGGCGGAAAGAGGGGTCGCCTTTTCTGTAACAAACTCCTGTCCCCTTGAAATGCTTTTTGTGGACATTCCCAAAATGAGAAGGGTCTTCGGGAACATCATCAGCAACAGCTTAAAGCACTTCAGCAGCAAGGAGCCCTATGTTGCCGTTTTTTGCTCAAAGCGTGGAGACGCCGTGCAATTTTCCGTAGAGGACAACGGGACAGGCATTTCCGGGGAGGAGATGAAAAAAATATTCGACCCTTTTTATACCTCGGATAAGGGCCGCTCCGTCGCTGGACTCGGCCTCTCCATCTGCAAGGAAATCGTCGAGGCCTGCGGCGGTAAAATATGGGCCGAAAATAACCCGGCCGGAGGGATGTCCATCAAAATCAACCTCCCGATTCCAAGGCCCTGACGCATGCGACAGGCGGGGACGGTTCTCAAATTGTCGCATAAACCGGGCAGAATCAGTCCGGACATAGGACGGTTTGAAGGCCTGGACGCTTACGGCTCTCTTTTTTCACCTATAGCTCAATTACTGAAATAATCATTTTAATATTGTTGAAATAGAAGCAAAAATTTTATATATTATTGTTAGCGCACCAACGGGCAGGAGGACAGGCCATGAACAAGGAAGAACAGTTCATAATGGATTTCAGGGACCTATACAACAAGATGGTCTTTCTAAATAAGTTTAAGATGGAAGACAGTCTTAAGGGCTATAAGTCTTCTGAGGTTCATTGCATCGAATATATCGGAAGAAGTGCAGATTCCAACGTGACAAAGCTTGCAGAGTCCTTTTACATGACCAGGGGCGCCATAAGTAAAATAACTCAGAAGCTCATAAAAAAAGGCGTTATCGAAAGCTATCAGAAGCCGGATAACAAGAAAGAAATCTATTTTAGGCTTACTGAGCAAGGAAAAGTAATTTACAAAATCCACGAGGAGCTGCACAAAGAGTATCGAGAGCGGGATAAAGCCGTATTTGAGCATTTTACCGAGGAACAATTTGATAGCATGATCAGCTTCGTAGAAAAGTATAGCAGGCATCTGGATGCAGAAATAAAGAAGCAAGGTGTGGATATAAAGCCGGAATAAATGTGAATAATGAAAATGAACCCACGGGCAGCCCAACTCGATTGAGAGCAGGCTGCATTTTTATTGCCGTCGTTTTGTTGACAAGGAAACAAAACTGCGATATGATAAATATGTTTCCAAGGAAGCAAAACCATAACTTTCGAGGGGAGAATTTAAGTGGTCAAATTTAAATCATACAATGAACGTAATACAGATCAAACCGTAGATAAAAATGCTTTAATTTTCGGTCTTACATCTGTATTTCTTTGCGGAATAGGCTTCACTATCATAGCGCCTGTCGTCCCATTCTTAGTGCAGCCTTATACAAGCAATCCGGGAGAACAAGCTATAATTGTTACACTGCTGACCTCGATTTATGCAGTCTGCGTGTTTTTTGCGGCTCCCGGACTTGGAGCCTTGAGCGACAGATATGGCCGCCGTCCATTGCTCTTAGTATGCCTTTTGGGTTCCGCAATCGGGTACTTTGTTTTTGGCATAGGAGGAGCTCTATGGGTACTGTTTGCCGGACGTATAATAGATGGTATAACAGGCGGGACCATAAGCACTATCTTCGCATATTTTGCAGACATCACTCCCGGAGAACAGCGAAGCAAATACTTTGGATGGGTGAGTGCGGTTGTGGGCGCAGGCACCGTCATTGGCCCAACTCTTGGCGGATTACTTGCCAGGTTTGGCTATTCCGTACCCATGTATTTTGGAGCAATAATAACTTTATTGAATGTTGTTTATGGATTCTTCTTTATGCCTGAGAGCCTTGACAGGAATAACAGACTGAAGGTGATTACCTTTGTAAGACTCAACCCATTTATACAGCTTGCAAGCATACTTTCCATGAAAAACTTAAAAAGGCTGCTTGTCTCAGCGTTCCTGCTTTGGATACCCAACGGATCTTTACAGGCGGTTTTTTCACAATTTACATTAGATACCTTCAGCTGGAAGCCGGCACTGATCGGACTTATGTTTTCAATTATGGGCGTCCAGGACATCATTTCACAGGGTTTCATAATGCCGAGGCTTTTGTTAAAACTCAGTGATGCACGGATAGCAATTCTTGGAATGATTTCCGAGATTATAGGCTACAGTCTTATTGCAGCATCGGCTTTGTTCTCATTCTATCCTCTTTTTATCGCCGGAATGTTTATATTTGGTTTCGGTGACTCGATCTTCGGGCCTTCATTCAACGGGATGGTCTCCAAGTCTGTTGATTCCGGCGAACAGGGAAGGATTCAAGGAGGCAGCCAATCTATTCAATCCTTAGCAAGAATAATTGGGCCTGTCATCGGAGGGCAAATCTATGTATCACTCGGTCATGCCGCACCCGCTTTTATGGGTATGCTCCTTATAGCAGCGGCAATACCGGTTTTATATAAGGGTACGCATGTAAATATATAAATTACCTGCTTTCCTTAAGCAAGTACACCGCTTTAATTTCCGGTTATGCGACAGGTGGGGGACGGTTCTCAAATTGTCGCATAAATCGGGACAGATTTACACCGGACACAGGACGGTTATCCGTTCGATATCAAAGATACGGTTATGGCGCCTGTGGGGACTGTTCAGCTATACGGTTTGGTTGAAGAATAAAAGGAGAATCCGGGGACCTCATTGCGGCTATTGGAAAATCCGTCGGCACACGGTTTATGCCTATGATGCAAAGCAAACCAGGCATGCAAAGGCCTTAAACTCTTGCGGTTTATGCCTTTTTGCTTATATAATGATTATGCCATACGAAATATATATACTTTGAAATAGCGGATAATTGTATTTTGCACTTTCACAAAGAGGATAAATTAAATGCTTACACATCCTATCTTTCTCAATATTCTTATGCATTCCGACGATGAGCTGGCGGAGGCGCTTGGGAGCGGCGTCGCGCGGCGGGAAAACGTCCACGAATGGCCGTTGTCCTGCGTGCAGATGCTTCAGCTCGACAACGGCGCAAAGCTGGCGTATAAGTCCCAGCTTCCGCCTACGGAGGAAGCGGATTTTTATGAGCGCGCAACATCCAAATTGCTGCCCGGCCATCGAGTGCTGGGAAAGCTGGGCGCCTGCGATACGATGGTGATTGAATGGATCGACGCTCCGCTGCTCAGCAGGCTAGAGCTCAGTGACACTGAGCTTGCAGAGCATGGAAAACGCATAATTGCGCTGATCGGCGAGATAGAAGGCGAGCTGCCTGCCTATCTTAATATCGGCTCGTCTGAAGCCTGGTCGGATGCAGTGCAAATTACGGTCGAGAGGCTGGGAAAGCTTGTTATGGACGGGCGGTTCAGGTTGGCGGATCCCGACGCAGTACGGCATACAGAGGCATGGAGCAAATCCCCCGCGGTCCGGGAGGCGGTTGCCTGTAAACCGCATGTGATACATGGCGATCTTAAAGCGGATCAGGTTTTTGTCACCGCCGACGGCTATCGCGTCATAGACTGGCAGCGGCCAATCGTGGCCCCGCCGGATGTGGATCTGGTCTCGCTGATGGTCGGACAGGGGATAGACCCTTACCGGTTTGCCGATGCGGCGGCCGTAGGTATTTTCTGGTTTCTGCGGCTTTACTGGGCGGTTGAGGCGCAGTACAACCTGTTTCCCGGAGGTCGGAGACCGCTCTTCGATCAATGGGCGTCGGAGGCAATCGGACATATTCTTAAGATATAACATATATTTAATGACGCTTGCGGCATGGCCGCTATATTATTAATGCGAAGACTTATTTTTAAGCTGGATGCTCCGACTCCCCCATATTGCATATAATTGCGCTGCATAAACCTTTACACCTGTTGGCAGTTCGCGTCCATGATTTCTTTTACCGAGACATGCTCGTTCCTGAATCTGGCCGTGCTTTTTTCATTTTTCAGGCGGATTGCTTTTTGCGGACATAGATGCACACATCCGAAGCAAGTCTCGCAGCGTTCATGAAATATCACTCTGTCTGTTACCTCGATATTCCCTGAGGGGCATATTTTCATACAAACTCCGCATTTAGTGCAATGCTCGTTCACAATATAGCTCTGGGCATTTTTCCCGTTCATGAAGGCCTTTGACCCGGCCTGGATAACCGCCGTAAACAGCTTTTGAGGGAACGACGCGGACGGCCTGTTTGTCCGTTTGCACCGGATATCCTCTATGATTTGAGTCAGGTTCTCCTCTATCTTCTTCTCAGGGAGCTTTGCCAATTGGTCCTCCACTTTAAAATTGGGCAGGTAATTGTCAACCATGAGCAGAGTGTTCATATAATCGAATTTCTTTCCGTGCGCTGCGGCGAACCGCTCTAAATTGTGCAGCACAGCCCCGGTAAGATTGCCGTAGGTGGCGATTGCAAAGGTATATTCCGCTTCCCACGACGCCTGCTCAAGAAACTGCCTCACGATATTCGGCATGCCAAAGCCGTAGGTAGGATATATCAGGCCTATGACGTCATCCTTGAATTTGAACGTTTTTGTCTTCATCAGCTTTGGGATTGAGAGCAGGCTTCCGCCAATGCGTTTTGCCACATACAGGCAATTTCCCGTAGATGTAAAATAAAAAATGGTCATGAGTTATATCCTCCTGTTACGATTTTGCATCCCGCCAAGGGAGACTTAATTTTGGAATATACATTCCAATTACTAATTATAATTATATCCGTATAGAATGTCAATGGGTATATATTATGATGAAAATGGAATGATAGTTCCAAGACGTATTGACGGCTATGGCATTATTATATATTATTATTCTAGCTTTACCAGCCGGAGGGAAATATGAGCAAACGGGACGATATATTGCAGGCCACACTCGATTTGATTTCAGAGGAAGGTCTTCAGGCAATCACCTTTTCGAAAATATTCAAGCGCGCCAATGCCGGTTCCGGCACGGTTTATAACTATTTCAGAAACAAGGAGGAATTGGTAGGCGTTATATATACCAGGACCATAGACCTTTTCAGTGATATACTGCTGCGGGATTACGACCGTTCAGAGAGCGTATACGCATGCTTCAGGCGGCTGCTGACAAACATGGCGCGGTTTTCACAGGAATACCAAAAGGAGCAGTGGTTTTTGGAGAATTATTCGCACTCTCCGTTTATTCCGGAGGAGATCAGAAACCGCGAAATCCCCGCAATGACGGAGTGCATGCTTCTGATACAGCGCGGAATGGAGCAGGGGCTTATCCGGCGTGTAAACCCCATGATGTGCGTACAAATGATAAGCGGGATGCTGACAGCCGCCGTTCAAGGTGCGTTGCTCGGAAAATACCCGATGGAAGATAAGGAATTTGAGCAGGTCATTGAAATTTGCTGGAGAGCATTTATTATTTAAGTACCGGACAGACGTCATGTAAAATTAATTCTTTTGCCCGGCGGGGCGCTAACCCTCACGTATTAATCCACGAATGAATAATCTATTACGGGAGCTTTCGATTGGAAAGAGGTATTTACGTGGGAGTTTATGTTACTGTTGAACCGAATGTAAAAATATATGTGGAGGATATCAACCCGGCAGGCCATAAGACAATACTGCTGATTCACGGTTGGCCGGGAAACCATAATCTGTTCGAATACCAGTTCAACCAATTGCCCAAGATGGGGTACAGGTGTATAGGAATAGACTGCAGGGGCTTCGGTTTGTCGGACAGACCCTGGACCGGCTATGATTACGACCGGCTGTCGGATGACGTCCGGTGCGTGGTTGACGCGTTGAAATTGCAGAATTTCACGCTGGGAGGACATTCGACAGGGGGAGCGATCGCCATCCGGTACATGGCCAGGCATAACGGCTACGGAGTGGCGAAGCTGGCCCTTTTTGCCGCTGCGGCGCCGAGCCTTGTCCAGCGTCCGTATTTTCCGTATGGCCTGCAAAGGCAGACTGTGATCAACATCATCCAGGGAACGTATAAAGACCGACCCAGTATGCTTAGAGGCTTTGGAAACATGATTTTCTACAATTCTGTCAGCGCCCCGCTGGCGGACTGGATATTCCAGTTGGGGCTGCAGGCGGCCAGCTGGTCCACCGCGGCCATTGCGAACACCTGGCTGGATGAAGAAGGCCTGTTTAACGACCTCAAAACGATCAATGTTCCGACGCTGATCCTTCACGGCATCAACGACCAGGTATGCCTGTACCCGCTTGCAATAGCGCAGAATAACAGCATCAGGAATTCCAGGCTTGTGCCGTTCAATGCCTGCGGGCATTTCCTGTTCTATGACCAGCTGGATATGTTCAACAGAGAATTGATACAATTTCTGGAGTCATAGCTGCCGGCAGGCCCGTCTTTTTGCCTCTGCCAACAAAATAATGGCGGCTGCTTGCACAACCGCCATTATAACCCTGCTCTTTTTACCTGATGAACCAGGCATTGCCTGAGGAAATTAATCGATCACGTCTATGATTTTGGTTATATGCGCGTTGCCTTCCAGGTCGGCATAGATAAATACGGTTTTGCAGCCATCGAGCGGCGGATTTGTAATTTCCGATAGCTTTTACAGATCCGAGAATTCGATATCGATTCTTTCAATGCCGGATTGAAACCTGCTTTCATAACGGCTGTAATCGTCTTCTCCGTCAAGCTGGAAGGGCAGTATGACAACGGGGAAGGAAACCACGAATTCCGTCCCTTCGCCCTGTCTGCTGC
>JAEZJL010000469.1 GCA_023415815.1 Bacillota bacterium
CCCCAGGATCGATGACTGCAGCCGGCTGATGGACGGTCTGGTCTTCTCAACCAGGACGCTTGGCTTCGTCAACGCCCCGGCGCTGTTCCAGAGAATCCTTCCCGAGTCCCTGGATGCCACCGTCGAGGTGGATAACTATAAGAAAAGGCGCGACCTGCTCTATGGCATACTCGTATCGCTGGGCTTCAAATGCCTTAAACCCGAGGGAGCCTTTTACCTTTTCCCCGAGACGCCTATACCGGACGACGTTGAATTCTGCAAAAGCGCGGTAAAATACAATCTTGTAATCGTCCCCGGCAAGGGCTTCGGATGCCCCGGGCATTTCAGGCTGGCGTACTGCGTGGATGAGAAGATAATAGAAAATTCCGCGCCTTCCTTCGAAGCCCTGGCAAAGGAATTTAAAAATAAATAAGTCAAAAAGATTCGGAACAATAAGTTTTTGTACTTATATTACCTTAAAACGTTATTTATATAGTTTCAGTCCCTTGATTTTATTACAAGCAGGAGTCCTTCATAGACCGTTACCGTCGCAGTATCCGCGATGAATTCGTTGCTGATTCCCCGCGACGAACCGATTTCCAGCACGGCGTCCTTCAGCGGGTAGTACAGCCCGTATGTGGTAACGCCCTTTGCAATACCCGTGAGCGGGAGCAGCGACAGCTTTGTTCCGGCCTCCCTCTCAAGGGTTATGCTGCCGTCCGTCAGGTATACCTCGTTGTTCTCGTCGGCTATTATTCCCCTCGCCCCGTGCTCCAGAAGCTTTTTGAGGAGAAACACATTTGAAAGGGAATGGTCCAGCCTGGTACCGAGAGCCCCCAGGATTATAACCGTGCTGCAGCCCCTTTCCAGCGCCAGCTCCACGGCAAGCTCGCTGTCCGTCATGTCCTTTTCCACCGGGAAGCGCAGCGTTTCCACGCCTTCTGAGACAAGGGAATCATAGTCCGCCTGCGAGATGGAATCAAAGTCCCCCGCCAGTAGGTCGGGGACCGCCTTCAGGCGCTCAAGATGGGCCGCGCCGCTGTCTGCGGCGATGACAAGCCCCGCGCCTTCAAGGTATTTTCTTATATACCCGTAGTCCTTTATCGGACCGCCGCACAAAATAACTCCTGTCATACGTATCCCCTGAAAGAGCTTTCGCGGAGGCTTTTGATTATGGCTGCGGTATCAGGCGCCCTGAATATCGTCGAGCCGGCTACGATTATATTTGCGCCTGCACCGGTGATCTCGCGTATATTTGTCAGGTCTATTCCGCCGTCTACTTCGATATCCAGAGGTATTTTCTTTACCGAGACAAAATTTCGGAGCTCGCGCACCTTTGCTGTCATGGAGTCTATATAGGTCTGCCCGCCAAAGCCGGGATTTACGGTCATAATCAGCACCATGTCCACCTCTTCCGCGATCCATTCCACCGTAGACAGGGAAGTCGCCGGATTCAGCGCCACAGCGGGCTTTGCCCCGCACTGACGTATTTTCTGCAGGGTCCGGTGCAGGTGGGTGCAGGCCTCCACATGCACGGATATGATATCCGCGCCTGCATCCGCAAAGGCTTCAATGTAGGCGTCCGGATTATCGATCATGAGGTGCACGTCAAAGGGCAGTCTCGTAGCCTTCCTGATTGATTTCACCACAGGAGGCCCGATGGTGATATTCGGGACAAAATGTCCGTCCATTACGTCGACATGTATTATATCCGCTCCTGCCTCTTCGACCTTGCGGATTTCCTCGCCAAGCTTTGAGAAATCGGAAGCCAGGATTGACGGTGCGATTTTCAGCATTGTTTTTTCTCCCTTTCCTTACCGGCTTTTTTGTATTTCATATCGTCCATCTGCTTCAATAGTCCGTATAGTGTTATATATCGTTCATGCCGTCCCGCTTCCAGGGCTCCTGCCGCTATGGCCTCCTTCACCGCGCAGCCAGGCTCGCTGATATGGCTGCAGCCCTTGAACCTGCATTCTTCTTTTAATTCGGAAAACTCGAGGAAATGGTCCTGAAGGCCGGAATATTCTATTCCTGCCAGCTCAAAGGAGCTGAAGCCCGGGGTGTCGACCAGATAACCCCCGTCGGCCAGGGGTATCAGCTCCGCGTGCCTGGTGGTATGCCTGCCCCGGTCTATTTTACCGCTGAGGGCTCCCGTTTTCATTACAAGGGTGTCGGTTATCCTGTTCAAAAGAGTGGATTTCCCTACTCCGGACTGGCCCGCGAAGACCGTTATCCTCCCCCCGAGCGCATTTTTCAGCATGTCAAGGCCCGTATCGGACTTCGAGCTCGCGGGGATAACGCTGTAACCGGCTTTTTTATATGTTTCGGCTATCCGGGCGCACTCGCCGGCATCGTCAAGGTCTGTCTTGTTAACGCATATGACTGCGTTTATGCCTTCCTTCCCTGCCGTCACAAGCAGCTTGTCCAGAAGCAGCAGGTCCGGCTCGGGGGATTTGACGGCTATAACGGCTATGATCTGGTCGATGTTGGCCACGGCGGGCCTGACCAGCAGGGTCTTTCTCGGGAGTATGGCGTCCAGGCTGCCGGTCTTTGCGCCTTCATCCTGTATACAAAATTCAACCTCATCGCCCGGAAGAGGAGTGATCCCGTTTTTTCTGAAGATCCCCCTCGCCTTGCATTCGTAAGAGGCTCCTTCCGATAATACGTAGTAAAAGCCGCCTATACCTTTGATGATTATGCCCGATGGCAATATTCAAACCTCCTCCGGAACCTGCCGCAGTTAGTAATTAATATCCTGGACCACAACCCCGTCAAGCTTCACGACTACATGAGTCGTTCCGGTTGAGGATTTTGGTATGTCGACCGTTATAGGGAAGCTGTTCTTTGCTACAGCTTCATTTTTTACTATAAGCATTTCGTTTGTATCCGTGGGCGTGGCCTCAACATATACCTGGATCTGGTCGCCGTATTTTTCCGGGCTGTCCAGCGGTATCTTCCACTGGGTCATATCCGACGGGGTATTGTCAGTGCCGGTTTGTCCGGTCGTCTCCATGGCGGCTGCCTCTCCGATGTCGAAGGTCATGTCCACGGGCGTCCCCTCGTCTATAATTGTATTCACAAGCGGATACTGCTTCGAAATGAGAGCCACATCGCTTACAATGCCTTCAGGTAATATTTTGCCTATGGTAAGATTGTTGTCGTTGATAATCTTTTCGGCCTCGGTCCTGGTATGCCCCATCAGATTGGGCATTTTTACCTGCTTGAGCAAGGGTCCGAGGCTTTCCACCACAGTTACGGAGGACCCTGGCTTCAGCTGCTCGCCGGCAGCCGGCTCGGTCCTGATGACAATGCCCGTACCCACTGTTTCGCTGTTCTCGGTAATGACATTGATCAAGAAATCCATATCCGCCAGCATCTGCTCGCCGATCCTGGATTCCTTTCCCGCTATTTCCGGCACCTGTACGAGCTGAGGACCGTCGCTCACCTCAAATTCAATGCTGCTGCCCGGCTTCAAGGTATTCCCCTCGGTTACGTTCTGGGATATGATTACATCTTTTTCAATCGTTTCGCTGAAAACATGCTTTGCGTCAACTGCCGCTATGCTGGATTGGTCAAGCTTTTCGCGAACATCTGTAAATTTTTGATCCACATAGTTTTCCACGATAAAATCATTCGTCTGTTCCGGTACGATAAACGGAATAACAATTCTGATGCCTATGTAAAAGAATATGGAGCCTATGATCAGCGCCGTAATGATGCCGAGCCAGATGCTCAGCTTATCCCTTTTCTTTTTCCTGGGCCTTTCCTTCTCTATATTGTCAACCTCCTCCAGGTCGATATATTCGCCGTCCCCCACGGCCTGCAGCTTCCTTGTGGGCATTTCCTCAACGCTTTCGCTGTCGGACGGGAATACTATATTCGGATTCCTGAGTATTTTCTGCAGATCCGTCAGAAGCTCGGAAGCGCTCTGATAACGCTGGTTCTGATCCTTCCTTATGGCTTTGACGACGATATCGTTGATGCCTCTTGGTATGTCCGGATTCACATCCACAGGCCTGTCGGCCTTGCTCTGTATATGCTTCAGCGCTACTGCTACGGGCGACTCGCCGTCAAAGGGGACTCTTCCGGTGATCATTTCATATATCGTTATGCCAAGGGAGTACATGTCGGATTTTTCATCCGTAAAGCCGCCTCTCGCCTGCTCGGGCGAGAAGTAATGCACCGAGCCTATGGTGCTTCCGACCATGGTGATGGTGGAGGAGGATACGGCCCTGGCTATGCCGAAATCGGTGACCTTGGCAATGCCGTCCCTTGTAAGCAGTATATTATGCGGTTTGATATCACGGTGTATCACATGGTTTTTATGCGCATGCTCAATTGCGGAGCAAATCTGGATGGCGATGCCGACGGCTTCCTTCCACGGCAGCACGCCCTTCTTGGCGATATATTCCTTGAGGGTTATTCCATCGATATATTCCATTACTATATAGTGGATGTTTTTTTCATGACCTACGTCGAATACGGACACGATGTTCGGGTGAGAAAGGCTTGCCGCGGCTTGAGCCTCTACGCGGAAGCGCTTGACGAACTCCTCGTCGTCCGTGAACTCATCCCTCAAAATTTTTATCGCCACAAACCTGTTAAGCAGTCTGCATCTGGCCTTATATACCAGCGCCATACCACCGCCGCCTATTTTCTCTATCAGTTCATACCTGTTCCCCAGTAATAAGCCTTCCATAAAAACACCTTCACTCGTTATTAATGATTATCACGGTAATATTGTCTTCTCCCCCGTTGTCGTTAGCTCTTTTCACCAGCGCTTCACAGGCTGCGTCGGGAGCGTTTCCGCCGGCCAGTTCCAGTATTTCATCCTCGCTCACCATATTTGTCAGGCCGTCGGAGCATATAAGGTATGTATCTCCGGCTTCCATCCTCCGGCTGTAGATGTCCGCCTCCACCTCTGCCGTACAGCCGAGCGCGCGTGTTATCACATGCTTCCTCGGATGGCTCTTCGCCTCTTCCCTGGTCATTGAACCGTTCCTGATCATCTCCTCTATGTAGGAATGATCTGTCGTAAGCTGCTTGATGCTGCCGTTATTGATCAGATATAGCCTGCTGTCTCCGATATGCCCTATGTACATCACTCCGTCTACCGCCACGGCTATCGTCATGGTGGTGCCCATCCCGTTGTTTTCGGCCATTTCGAGTGATTTCTCGTATACGCTGCCGTTAGTCTGCTCCATAAGCCTTTTTATTTCTTCGCCTATATCGCTTTCAGGTCCAAATCTTTCGGGTGAGCCGGATACCGCGCCGCTTATGAAATCGACCGCCGCCTTGCTGGCCACTTCGCCAGAGTTGTGTCCCCCCATTCCGTCCGCGACTATAAAAGTCGCCGGTATGCCGCCGCTGCCCGGAATAATATTGAAGCAGTCCTCATTCAGTTCTCTGTGTTTTCCTTTGTCAGTCCTGGCTGCATACTTCAATAACCAACACCTCTATACATTTATTGGGAAATGCCGTTAATTTCGCTTCTTCTCAGCTGTCCGCAAGCCGCGTTAATATCGGCTCCCAGCTCTCTCCTGACGGTGGTTTCAATCCCCTGCCGCTCAAGTATGTCCCTGAAGGCTTCGACCCTGCGTTTGCCGCTCTGGCTGAAGCCCGCTCCTTCAACGGGGTTGGCGGGAATGAGATTGACATGGCACAGCATTCCTTTCAACAGGGCCGCAAGCTCGGCCGCGTTGTCCGTCGAATCGTTAACGCCCGCAAGCATCGCATATTCAAACGTTATCCTGCGTTTGGTAGTCTCAGTATATATCTTACAT
>JAEZJL010000493.1 GCA_023415815.1 Bacillota bacterium
GCAATAACGAGGATAGCCCCGGCGAGGCTCATTTGCAAAATATTCACGGCGTCACCTCATTTCAATTGCTCAACTAGCTGCTTTAGCTTTTCAATTTCCTCCGGGGACAGGTTTTTCCTGTTCAGCAGAGAGGCGAAGAGCAGGTCGGCTGAGCCGTCGAATACCTTGTTGATAAGCTCCGTGGTTTCCTGCTCCTGTACCTCTTCCTTTGCAATCAGGGCTCGGCACATAAAATTGGGCTCCATACGTTCTATTGCGCCTTTGCCGATGCATCTTTTGATAAGCGTGTAAGTGGTATTCATGTTCCAGCCGACCTGCTCTTTGAGAATATCGGAAATATGCTTGGCCGTAGTATCTCCGTTTTTCCAGAGGACGTCCAATATTTTCAGCTCGGAATCAAATAGCTTGATTTCCATGCAGCACCTCCCTAAACTACTATAGTAGTTTTGTGATACATTCATACTACTACAGTCTTGCGAAATTGTCAACACTACTTGAGTAGTTTGAGAAATTTTTATGTCTTAGCCATGCTGTTTGCTGCATACTACTTTTATGGAGCTGCTTGTTATTATACGGTGATCGGCGGACAATTCATTGGAAAAGATAGGAGAGAGGCGATGTTCGGGCAAATTTGTTTTGGATGAATATGAATGAAAATGACTGTTGATAATATGATATTAATGGTATATAATGTGAGGGGACACACCTCTCCCGCCGACGGACCGAGCGTCGAGGAATGTCCCCTTTTGACGCTAAAGCAATATGGACACACCTCTCCCGCCGACGGACCGAGCGTCGAGGAATGTCCCCTTTCGACGCTAAAGCAATATGGGACACATCTCTCCCGCCGACGGACTGAGCGTCGAGGAATGTCCCCTTTGACGCTAAAGCAATATGGGACACACCTCTCCCGCTGACAGGCGGGCATCGGGGAATGTGTTTTTTGAGGGCAAAGTGATTGGATGGGTTCGCATGATAAGGCGGAAGGATGGAGATGCATGGAGAAGGAAATTCTGAATATGGAGGAAGCTGCAGAGCTTTTTAACGTGAGCGTCAAAACCTTCATCAAGCTTCTTAAGGAAGAGAAGGTGCCTGCGAGAAAAATAGGCAGGGAGTGGCGCTTCAGCCGGAAGGCGCTGGTGGATTGGCTTTCGTCGGGTGATTCCCAGATATATTCCTCAAGCGACAGCGAGGCGAAGGACTTTTTCAACCGTGTGGCGCCCGAGTGGGAGGAGCTGCGCAGGGGCTATTACGATGAATCCGTAATCAACCGCCTGAACGATATGAAGCTGCTGAAGGAAAATATGACCGTGCTGGACCTTGGCGCAGGTGACGGCTACCTCTCAAGGAGAGTCGCCGGAGCCGTGAAAAAGGTGATAGCGGTCGACATTTCGGCAGAGATGCTTAGAGCGCTTGCCAAAAAGGCCGCCGGGGAAGGCATCTCAAATATTAAAACATTGGAAGGCGACGCCTGCGATATGCCTGTTGAGGATTCCAGCATCGACCTGCTGTGCGCCAACATGTTCCTTCACCATATCGAGGAGCCGGAGCTGGCGATCAAGGAAATGAAAAGGGTTCTGAAGCCCGGGGGAAAGGTTTTTCTGGCCGACCTGAAGGAGCATTCGAACAGCGAGCTTAAGGAGAAGATGCATGATTTCTGGCAGGGCTTCTCAATCGAGGATGTGACAGAATGGTTCAGTAAATGCGGCTTCAGGGATATCCAGCTTGATCCGGCAACAGGACTGAAAAAAAGTGCTAAAAGCAAAAATGAGGAGAATATTTTTATAATGACGGCTGTAAAGGCTTAATTGCTGAATTATAAAGGGATAATAACAACATATTCGGAGGTATTTGAAATGGTAAAATGCGATATCAAGGACAAGGCGCTCGCGCCGAAGGGCAAGCTCAGGATTGAGTGGGCGGACAATCAGATGCCTGTTTTGAAGGCAATCAGGGAGAGGTTTGCGAAGGAAAAGCCCCTTGCAGGGAAAAAGATGTCCTGCTGCCTGCATGTCACTACTGAGACGGCCAATCTCATAAGGACGCTCAAGGAAGGCGGGGCCGACATCGTGCTGTGCGCATCAAATCCACTGTCCACGCAGGACGACGTTGCCGCCTCTCTGGTTGTCGACTACGGTGTACCTGTGTTCGCCATAAAGGGAGAGGACAGGGACACCTATTACAAGCACCTGCTCGCAGCCATAGAGCATGGGCCCGACATGACGCAAGACGACGGCTGCGACCTCGTCGGACTCCTCCACAAGGATTTCGGCGATACCTATCTGAAGAATGTCATCGGCGGTACGGAAGAAACCACTACGGGCGTTATACGCCTTAAAAGCATGGAAAGGGACGGCGCGCTCCAGTTACCGATCATAGCTGTAAACGAGTCCGACACAAAGCACCTTTTCGACAACAGGTACGGTACGGGCCAGAGCACTCTTGACGGTTTGCTGAGGGCGACCAATGTACTGCTCAGCGGCAAGACCTTCGTGGTGTGCGGCTACGGCTGGTGCGGCAAGGGCCTGGCAATGAGGGCCAAGGGTATGGGCGCCAATGTCATTGTCACCGAGGTTGACCATATAAAGGCAATTGAGGCTGTAATGGAAGGCTTCAGAGTGATGAAGCTGGAGGATGCGATGCCTTCCGCGGATATAATACTCACCGTTACCGGAGACCTGAACGTAGTCGACGAAAAGCATCTCAAGCTTGCAAAGGACGGTCTGATCGTGGCAAATTCCGGGCATTTCAACGACGAAATCAATATTGAAGCCCTGGAAGCAATGTCTAAATCAAAGAGGACGGTGCGGGACTTTGTCGACGAGTACACCTATTCCGACGGCAGGAAGGTGTTCCTGCTGGCCGAAGGCAGGCTGCTGAATCTGGCGGCTGCGGAGGGCCACCCGGCAATCGTTATGGATATGAGCTTTGCAAACCAGGCGCTCGGCGCCGAATACATCGTCAAGAATGCCGGGACGATGGATAAAAAGGTATATCTGCTTCCAAAGGAAGTGGACAGTGAGATCGCAAGATTGAAGCTTGAAACCATGGGAATAGAAATAGATGTGCTTACGGAGGAGCAGGTGAAATACCTTTCCTCGTGGCAGAGCGGGACCTGATTGAAAGGTAAGGGCTGTCTTCGGAAGACAGCCCTTATTTTGGACAATCCGGCGAATGCCGGATGTACAAAAAATAAGGGAGACATAGCGTCTCCGGGACTTTTATTCAGGTTGAATTACTAAATGTACGGAGGAACTATGAAAATCTTGCTCAAAGGCATGGACGCCGTTACTGCCGACCGGGAGAAGGGCTTTGTAAAAAATGCCGACATAGGCATTGAAAACGGGATAATTAAGTTTATCGCGCCGGACAGAGGCGGGCCCGAGGATTTCGGGGCGGACAGGATCATAGACGGCCGGCGCCGGCTTGTAATGCCCGGGCTGGTAAACGCCCATACCCACTGCAGCATGACTCTTCTGAGAAATGCCGCCGACGACCTGCCGCTCGACAGATGGCTGTTCGACAGGATATTTCCGATCGAGGCAAGAATGACCGAGGAAGACATTTACTGGGGTACAATGCTGGGAATAACGGAAATGCTGAAAACAGGCACGACAGCCTTCGCGGACATGTACCTGCACATGAACGCCACAGCCCGTGCGGTCTGCGACAGCGGCATCCGGGCGAACCTATCGCGCAGCCCCCGGGATTATGTAGAGGGAGAGAAGCACAAGAATGTGGACGCCTTCCCGGAATGCAGGGAGTACCACAGGACCTGGCATGGTAAAAACAACGGCAGGATCAGAGTTTTTGTAGAGATACATTCCACATACCTTTTTGACCTGGACTCGCTGGAGAAGTCCGCGGGACTGGCCTCCGAACTGGGGACGGGGATTCAGATACATATACTGGAGACGCTCAAGGAGAAAGAGGACAGCTTGAAGGAATATGGAAGGAGCCCGGTCCAGATTTGTGAGGAGACGGGCGTCTTCGATGTTCCCGTGGTTGCCGCCCACTGTGTGCATCTATCTGACAGGGACATGGATATAATGCTCTCCAGGGGGGTCTATGCCGCACACAACCCCACAAGCAACCTGAAGCTGGGCAGCGGGATAGCAAGAGTCCCGGAAATGCTCGAAAAGGGTATCCGGGTGGCGCTGGGAACCGATGGCGCTGCCAGCAACAACAATCTCAACATGTTTGAGGAAATGCACCTGGCCGCGCTTCTGCACAAGGGCACGCACATGAATCCCGAGCTTGTCAATGCAGCCGAGGTGGTGAGGATGGCTACGGTGAACGGGGCTGAGGCCATAGGCTTCGGCGACCTGACGGGCCGTATCAGGCCGGGCATGAGGGCGGATCTCACCATTATCGACACGGACAGGGCTCACCTGACTCCTCTCAACGACCCGCATTCCGCCTTAGTGTATGCGGCTCAAGGCTCGGATGTCGACACGGTTCTGGTGGACGGCGAAATCCTGCTTGATGAAGGCAGGCTGACGACCATCGACGAGGAGAGGGTGAAATATGAGGCCAGAAGGATAGCGGCAAGGCTTTGTAAATGATGAATATGCTTTCGGAGCATATACTCTATGGTGAATTGGCAATCGTATATTTTATAATTCCAGTAAAAAGCTATAACCGTGCTTTTTAAAGCCCAATGATTCATAAAAACGGTGTGCTTTTTCTCTTTTCAGGTTGCTTGATAAGGCGACTTTATAGCAGCCGTATTTTTTGCAGCGTTCAACGGCATAATTCATCATTTGCTTTCCGATACCGCCGCCCTGCAAATCCGCTTTTACCACCACATCCTCGATTAATCCTGAAGCGGCGCCCATATGCGCAAGATTATCCATAATTGCCAGGGCAAAGGTGCCGATAATTTTGTCGCCGGCCTCCGCAACGAATATTTTGTAATTGGGATAAGAGAATATTTTTCTGAAAACGGCTTCAGCCTGCTCTGACGGTAAAACCTTGCCGTTGTCCATATCAGCCTGCTTATAGAGTTCAAGGACGCCGGGCAAATCTCTGCTGTCGGCTTCTCTGATAGTCACCTGCATATAACCAACCTCCCAGCATAATTTTGAGATTTCAGTCGAAATGTGCTTCAAGGATGGGAAAGAGCTTCAGCATCGATTTTGAACAAAAACCGGAGGGGCATTCATACGTACACACGAAAACATCACCGCGCTCCAGCCCTATTCTGCACTCTTCAGGCTTATTTTCCTTACCGGCCGTAAGGACTTCGATGCTAAAGCACCAATCCTCCTTATACCATTTCTTCATAACGTACTTCCTCCAGGCCGAATACGGATAGCGCTTAATATCCGGCAAATGCAAATGTATTCCCTATCCCCAATTCTAATGCTAAATCCCGTATAAGCCTGTGTCAAGCTTATATCGAACAACAGTAAAATTTTTTAAATTGTTTTATCGGTTTAAAGATATTTATACATTGACAACCAAGTTAGAATGTGCTAACTTATACCCATACCCCTATAGGTATAAATCCATCAATGAAAACCGAGGAGGAGAATAGTAATGCGTCAATGCATGGATATTCCCAATATACAGGCCCGGCTGAAAAAAATCGAAGGTCAGATCAGGGCTATTTCCGATATGGCGTCCAGAGATGTTCCCTGCGAAGAGATCCTGATTCAGATCAACGCCGCAAAAAGCGCGCTGCACAAGGTGGGACAGGTGGTGCTGGAGGGTCATTTGAACCACTGCGTCAGGGACGGTATAGAGCACGGAGATGCGGATAAAACCATCGCCGAGTTTGCCAAAGCCGTAGAACACTTTTCAAGAATGGGGTAGGTTACATATATGGAAAAAATAAAAAAACTCTTTACCGTCAGGGAGCAGCGTACGGTACTGTTCATGGCGCTATCCGCCGCGTCCCTGATAGTAAGCTTTTTTAACATCGGGAATCTGCCGGTCGACGCCGCCTGGCTTGCCATCGTTCTCTGTGGTATTCCGATCGTAAAGGGGGCCCTGGAGGGGCTGTTCCGTGAGTTTGACATAAAAGCGGATGTGCTGGTATCCATAGCCCTGATCGCCTCTGTAATCATAGGGGAAACCTTTGCTGCGGGCGAGGTGGCTTTGATAATGATCATCGGAGCCTTTCTGGAGGAAAGGACCGTTGCCAGGGCGCGTGCAGGCATTGAAAAGCTGGTGCGCCTTACGCCCCGCACGGCAAGAATCCTGCGGGACGGAGAGGAAAGGGTCGTCCCGGCCGAAGAGGTAGGCGTCGGTGATGTGCTCAGGGTGCTTGCGGGCGAGAGCATTGCGGTAGACGGAGTTATTATATCCGGACAGACCTCTGTTGACCAGGCCGTCATGACGGGCGAATCCCTTCCGGTGGATAAGGGCGAAGGGGACGAAGTCTACAGCGGTACAGTAAACCAATTCGGGACATTTGAAATGAGAGCGACAAAGGTCGGTGAGGACAGCTCGCTGCAAAGGATGATAAGGCTGGTGGAATCGGCAGACGCAGGAAAGGCCAAAATTGTCGGGATAGCGGACAGGTGGGCGACCTGGATCGTAGCGGTTGCGCTCGGCTCTGCCGTACTTACCTGGCTGCTTACCGGTGAAATCATACGGGCCGTTACCATACTGGTCGTTTTCTGCCCCTGCGCTCTGGTGCTTGCAACACCCACCGCCATTATGGCCGGTATAGGAAATGCGACCAAATACGGCATTCTGATTCGCGAGGGTGACGCATTGGAAAGGCTTGCGAAGGTCAGGCGCATCGCTTTCGACAAGACCGGCACCCTCACTTACGGCAAGCCGGCCGTTGCAGCGGTTGAAAGCTTTGAGCCGGGCATCACGCCGGAGGAGCTGCTTAAACTAACGGCCTCCTCCGAAATGAGATCCGAGCATCCGCTTGGAAAGGCGATTGCCGCCCATTATAAAACCGTTTCGGGAGCGCTCCCGCCGGAGCCGGTAAATTTTAAAATGCTTGCCGGACGCGGCGTTTATGCGGAAGTGGCAGACCGTGCCGTATTTGCCGGCAATTCTGAGCTGCTGACTGAAAATTCCATAGTCCTACCGCAGGAAATAGCTGATAAAGCTGCCGGATACAAAGACGAAGGCTGTACGGTTATCTATGTCGCGGTAGGCGGCCATGCGGCAGGCTTTATCGCCCTTTCGGACACGGTGAGGCCGGACGCTGCGGGAATGATAAAAAGCATCGGGAAAACCGGAGTGAAAAGTCTCCTTCTTACGGGCGACCATCTTCAGGCCGCCTCGCAAATCGCCGCCGCCGCAGGCATAGACGATGTCCGCTCCGACTGCCTGCCTGAGGATAAAATGTCGGTCATCGAGCAATTCCAGGGAAGTGACGAACCGGTATGCATGGTGGGGGACGGCATCAATGACGCTCCCGCGCTGAAAAAAGCGTTTGTCGGTATTGCGATGGGCGGCATAGGCAGCGACATTGCCGTTGACGCGGCAGATATTGCGCTTGTCGGGGACGATATAAAGCATTTACCGCATCTGCTCCGCCTTTCCAGAAGGACGATGAACACCATCAAGCTCAACCTGACGTTCTCTATGGCGCTTAATTTTATCGCCGTCGCGCTGGCTATGACGGGCATCCTGAACCCTGTCGCGGGCGCGCTGGTGCACAATGCCGGTTCTGTTGCCGTTATTATCAATTCATCGTTATTGTTAAAGTGGAAGTAGGTTATGTTAACCAATATACGGGCCGGAAGATGATATTTTCTTGCTATGTGAATTAAACGGTAATATACTTGTAATAAGGTATATAAGCTGCGCATAAGATTTTGTCAAAGAACGGATCGAATTTTTGCAGCAGCATTCCGTAATAGAAGAAGGGGAGAATTCACATGAAAGTAGTCATTATATCGGGGACGCCAAAGGACGAAGGACTGTGCTGCTCCTGCGTGGAGGCAGCGTCGGCGGGCGCTGAAAAAGCCGGCGCGGATTGTGAGGTTGTCAAATTATCCGAGCATAAGCTCATACACTGCGCCATGTGCGGCGACGGCTGGGGCACCTGCCGCAATGAGCATACCTGTGTCTACGGCAGCGACGGATTCACGGAAATACAGAAAAAATTGGCTGATGCGGATGCCCTAATACTGGATACGCCTGTGTACTGGGGAGATATGACCGAGGCCATGAAGGCTTTTTTCGACCGCTTCCGCCGTTGCGAGGCTTTAAAGGGCGAGAAGGGCGCGATTGCAGGCAAGCCCGTCCTGCTGATTGCCTCTCCCGGAGGCAGCGGCAACGGGATGATAAGCTGCCTTGAGCAGATGGAGCGGCTGTGCCGCCATCTCAGCGCGAAGATATATGATTTTATCGGCGTAAACAGATGGAACAGGGATTATAAGCTTGCAGCCATCGGCGAGGCTGCCGCCTCAATGGTCCGCAGCATGAAATAACGAGCCTGCCGCCGCCTTCTTCATCCAGGGCGGCGGCAGTTCTTTATAAACAATTATAAATTCATTATCATGTTCTCATTCCGTGTGATTTCGTTATAGTGCGCCAGCTTTTTATTTACGACTTTAAGAAGGTCCTTATATTTTTTGATCTCATTTTCCAGTATCTTTTTCTGGTTAAGGATGATCTGGCGCCTCTCGGGCACCGTATCCTTACCGAGACGGCAAAGGTCCACGTAGTTCTTAATATACGATATGGACATGCCCGTCGCCCTCATACAGCATATAAGGTGAAGCCATTCAAGATCGACCTCGCTGTACAGCCGCGCTCCGCTGTCTGTCCGGCATATTGGCGGAAGGAGCCCTTCCTTCTCATAATAACGCAGTGTATATGGGGAAATATTGAATCTTTCCGACGCCTCTTTTATTGAGCAAGTCATATTTTCACTCCCGGAAAAACGGCTTCTGCGGCCGTTTTAATGTATTGAAAGGGTATATCGCAGATATTATACCTGTTTGCAGGCGCTTTAATCAATATTTATTTTACTATTGACTTAGAGTGCACTTTAAGCAGTATACTGAAACCAACTTTGAAAGAACCTTGATTGTTAAGCGTTTCGAAGGAAATCAGAAATCGGATGGAGGAATGGTCATGCTGTACAGAAGGTTTGGAAAGACAAATGAGACGGTATCGGCTCTGGGATTCGGGTGTATGCGGCTTCCCTTACTTCCGGGAGGAGACCCGACAAAGATAGACGAGGAACTGGCGCTCCGCCTGGTTCGCCACGCAATCGACCGAGGGGTTAACTATATCGACACCGCCTATCCGTATCACGGGACCAACAGGGAAAAGGGCGGGCAGAGCGAGCTTTTTGTGGCAAAAGCCCTGAAGGACGGCTACAGGGAAAAGGTAAAGCTTGCGACTAAGCTCCCAAGCTGGCTGGCAAAAACAAGAGAAGATATGGATCGGCTTCTGAATGAGCAGCTGGAACGTCTGGAGACAGATCATATAGATTTTTACCTCGTGCACAATATTAATAAGCAGGTCTGGCCCACATTAAAGGAAGCCGGCGTATCCAACTTTCTGGACGAGGCGCTGAAGGACGGAAGGATAAAGCATGCGGGATTTTCCTTCCATGACAAGCTGGAGCTCTTCAAGGAAGCGGTGGATTATTACGACTGGTCGTTCTGCCAGATACAGTACAACTATCTGGACGAGGAATTCCAGGCGGGCAGGGAAGGCCTGGAGTATGCGGCAGGAAAAGGCCTCGGTATTTCCATCATGGAGCCTCTCAAGGGAGGCAGGCTTGCGGAAAACCTTCCGCAGCCCGTGCAAGACGCTTTCGACCGGGCGGATATAAGGAGGAAGCCCGCGGATTGGGCTCTGAGGTGGGTATGGAACCATCCGGAGGTTTCCGTGGTATTGAGCGGAATGAATACGATGGAGCAGGTCAAGGAAAACCTGGACACGGCATGCGAGGCCGACGCAAATTCCCTGACACCGGAGGAGTCCGAAGTTGTAGACTCGGCCAAGACGATTTTCAAGGACAGGATTAAGGTCGGCTGTACGGCCTGCGGTTATTGTATGCCATGTCCCACCGGGGTTGACATCCCCACATGCTTCAGCATGTACAACAATTACCACGTGTTCGGCTCGGAGGACGGATACCTCAGGTGGCTGTCGCCGCGGCAGAGGGCCTCTAATTGCGTCGAGTGCGGAAGATGCGAAGAGCATTGCCCGCAGGGTATTGCGATACGCAGCGAGCTGAAAGGCGTCAGCGCGGTTTTTGAGTAGCGGCGGTCGATGCGCAGACGCCATGGCGTATTTTGCCATAAAAGTTCGAGAAGAAACAAAATTTTTGAACCCTCGGTCTTCTTACTTTTTTGCATGTTTAGCGCCTTGTAAAATAAAATCCCTGGAATATACATAGTTCCAGGGATTTTGTGTGTGGAGCCGGTGGGGGAATCGAACCCTCGACTCGCGGTTGTTGGTAGGGTAGTATAAATTACTTTTCATTTTCTTCGTCGTCAGCCCGGTATTCATGCGCTACCGGCTTGTAATCTGTCTTGTACTTTTCATATTTCTCGCCTTGAGGAGGTGAATCCTCTTGGTCTAAATCGTCCTTGTATTCAGTTGACTCTGTACAGATGGCGTCCAGAAGGATTTTTTCAAGGTGTTCATATTCGGAATATTGTCCGAGGCTGGCCATCACAAAGGCATTGCGAACATATCCGGCGCTGGCAGCCAAAAGCTCTTTATCAAAGTAATAATCGTAATGCTCAACGAAAAAAGTTATCAGCATTACGATCGTTCGCGTATTCCCTTCGCGGAAGGGATGAGCCTGCCATAGTGCAGGGAACAGCCGGGTAATCTGTGCGGCGAACGCTTCACGACTAAGGCTGCCCCATTGAACTTTTTTAATTGCTTTCCATGCCGAGTCCAATTCCTTTTTGATATTGTCGGAATCAGCATACCAAACGCTTATTCCAGCTAATAAAGGTTCTCGCTTTTGAATGTTTATAGTCCGGAATTCTCCCGCCCAATCGTATACATCTTCAAACAGAACCTTATGAATTGTCTTTATTCCCTTTGTAGAAAAGTCATCAAATCCTTGCTCATAAAGCAGCATCATGTTGGCTTGCGATAGTTCCGCTTCGGCAATATCCAATTCCTTTTCGTCATGGATATTCAATAAATTGCGCAAAACAGTGCTGCCTTCATAAAGATACGGATCATTCATAAGCAACCCCCTTAGCTTTGTTTATGCTTTGCAATAAGGGTGGCTTTCATTTCCGCGCCTGAAATCTCTCCCCGTGCCCACTTAGCTGAGAGCGTTTTAGCTTGGGATGAGACAGGGACGCCTTCTATTTTATTCACAGCGTTGGCAAGCTTTACTGCTGCCAGCCGCCGAGCATGCAATTCCGGAGACATACAATCAACTCCTTTTGCAGTATTATTATAACACAAATTACTGGCGAATTGCGGGTTTTTTGTATCTTGCTCCACCAGTATATCAACCAGAATGAGAAGCGTCTTTTTCGAATAATAACGTCTGGCATATGTCAGCGCAACAACAGGGTCTAATTTATTTTTTGCTACGAAGCTGTGTAGTATTGCTTTAGGATTCACCGCATCAACAGACGCCTCCGGCAAGTCTCTGATGACATCCAGAAACTGCAGATAGCAGAAATTTCCGGCGTTAACCGTGATAACCGGCTTTCTTGCAATGATATATCTGTCATTTATATTTTTGCGGTAAGCATTAGTGGCAATCTCACGCTTTTTGGGGACAAGTGTGGTCAGGCCTATTTTATTCATAAGGGATAGTCCTGTTTCGTATCCGATGATCTCATTACCGCGGCGGGTAAGAAGTTGTGCCTCAAGTATATCTTCGCTCGGATGAGCTTTACCGAATACTGTTTGCTTGGCACGATAATAAACGCCTTTTTGAAAACGCTCAATCAAGCCCCTGTCCGCCAAACGTTTCAAGGTGACGTTGGTAATTGGTTTAGCTTTATGGACAGGGATTGCATATTCCTCAGCCATTGCCTCCGCTATGATGTCAGTCTGAAAAGCCTGACCATACGGGATATCGGCTATTTTATTCGTGATAAATTCACCGTAAGTAAAGCGTTCCATAGGCAAGGGCTCCTTTCTCTTGTTATTATTATGTGCTTGATTTTTTAATATTATTAACGTTATAATAACGTATTATGCGCAAATAGTCAATCTTCCGGCGTCGCTTGTAAAAAATCATAACCGATGCCCATAATTATTTCTCCTCTGTTTTTTTATTCCCTATCCTTGTAGGCGAATCTTTTCATTAAAATACCCATGGCACTAACGCTATCCGCTATAACTGCTATGTGATTTATTTGGATAAGGATTAAATACAATTCAAAATATATTTCTTTCAAGTGTATGTTATGCCCAATATTGAGCATAACTTTCTGTGTTCATTATAGGGCATAATTTAGAAAAGGTAAAGGGGGTGAATCAACTGATTTCGTATGCTCCACTTTGGGCAACTATGAAAAGAAAGGGCGCCACAACCTATACGCTCCGGTATAGAGACAAAGATGAAAATATCAGTGGTTCCACATTATTGAGATTACAAAATAATGAATCTGTTTCTACAAATACGTTAAACACTCTCTGCAAAATCCTTGATTGCGAGCTTTCGGATGTGGCTAAATATGTGCCGGCCTGAAAAGACCGTCTGCCTGGTGGTCTTTTCATTTTCTCTACTGGCAAGCAGGGTTTTGTAACCCAGTTATAATAAGCATAATTTTATATAATATTTTATGCATAAATACAACAAATGAGTTAACATAATTACATTTCAAAGATAATTAGGAAAATAAAAGAAGCTGTTAAATGCAGTAATACCAGCTTCTTTAAGTAAACTCTGGAATAATAGTTGGAAAAAGATTTCATATGGCAGGGGACATAGTCATAATGAGTATCTATTCTAAACATTCCGCATCCCCTGCTTCTTCATTTCCCAAATATACTTTGTGTGGTTTCCCTTCATAAAGGTTCATAATCTGCCTACGCAGTTTTGAAGGATACAGCGGCTGGGTATTGAGCGTTTTTATATCTAACCAATCATAGCCAATTTGGTTTGTGTCACTATGTAAGGCTGCGTTAGGAATTTCGGCGATATATTCACACAGAAAAATTAAATCCACCCGATGAAAACGCTCACCATGAACGCCTTCAACAGCAAAAAC
>JAEZJL010000031.1 GCA_023415815.1 Bacillota bacterium
GTCCTCAAGCGAGTCGATTTCAATCATTTCCATGTTGCACCTGCTTGCGAAGGTATCGTCCTCGTCAAGCACATAGGCTATTCCGCCCGACATGCCTGCGGCGAAGTTCCTCCCGGTCGGTCCGAGGACCACTACGCGCCCGCCTGTCATATACTCGCAGCCAAGGTCTCCCACAGCCTCGACCACCGCGCTTGCGCCGCTGTTCCTGACGCAGAAGCGCTCGCCCGCCATACCGCGGATATATGCTTCGCCGCTGGTCGCGCCATAGAAGCAGACATTGCCTATAATTATGTTTTCCTCGGCCTTGAAGGTGGACTCTTTGGGCGGGTATACGATGATCTTCCCTCCCGACAGGCCCTTTCCGAGATAATCGTTCGAATCTCCCTCAAGCGTCATGGTTATGCCCTTTGGTACAAAGGCGCCGAAGCTCTGGCCTGCGGAGCCCCGGAAGCTGAGATTTATGGTATCCTCGGGCAGTCCCTTTCCGCCGTAACGTCTGGAGACCTCGCTTCCGAGGATGGTGCCTACGACGCGGTTCGTATTTTTTACAGGAAGGGAAAGGCTGACCTGTCTTCCTTCTTCTATCGCAGGCTTACACTGCTCCAGCAGCACCTGTATATCCAGGGACTTTTCAAGCTGGTGGTCCTGGCTGTCGCGGCGGTACCTGCCGGTGCTTTCCGGCACCTCGGGCTGGTGCAGTATGGCTGAAAGGTCGAGGTCTCTAGACTTCCAATGCATTATAGCCCTGTTCGTCTCCAGCCTGTCGGTCCTTCCGACCATCTCGTCGATCGTCCTGAAGCCGAGACCGGCCATCAGCTCGCGCATCTCGCGGGCAATAAAGTGCATGAAATTCACCACATACTGGGGATCGCCGCTGAATTTCTTGCGGAGCTCGGGATTCTGGGTTGCAACGCCCACGGGGCAGGTATCGAGATTGCACACCCTCATCATGACGCAGCCCAGCGCCACCAGCGGAGTGGTGGCAAAGCCGAATTCCTCTGCGCCCAGCAAGGCCGCTATTACCACGTCGCGGCCGGTCATGAGCTTACCGTCCGTCTCGACGGTTATACGGCTGCGGAGGTCGTTCAGAAGAAGGGTCTGATGGGTTTCGGCCAGGCCGAGCTCCCACGGAAGCCCCGCATGCCTGATGCTGGTGCGGGGGGACGCGCCCGTTCCGCCGTCGTAGCCGCTTATAAGCACAACGTCGGCCCGTCCTTTTGCAACACCCGCGGCTATCGTCCCGACGCCGACCTCGGATACGAGCTTCACGCTTATCCTTGCATCCCTGTTTGCGTTCTTGAGGTCGTGAATCAGTTCAGCCAGGTCCTCGATGGAATATATATCATGATGCGGAGGCGGCGAAATCAGCCCGACGCCGGGGGTGGAATGCCTTACGCTCGCGACCCACGGATAGACTTTTCTTCCGGGCAATTGCCCTCCCTCGCCGGGCTTTGCGCCCTGCGCCATTTTTATCTGTATTTCCTTTGCATTCACCAGGTACTCGCTGGTCACGCCGAATCTTCCGGAAGCGACCTGCTTAATCGCGCTGCAGCGGGAATCGCCGCTGCCGTCGGCCACGAAGCGGGCCGGGTCTTCTCCGCCTTCGCCGGTATTGCTTTTGCCGCCTAGCCTGTTCATCGCTATGGCCAGCGTCTCATGCGCCTCCTTGCTGATGGAGCCGAAGGACATGGCGCCGGTCTTGAAACGCCTGCATATTGACTCGACGGATTCTACCTCTTCCAGAGAGACAGGGTTTCCGACGGACTTGAAATCCAGCAGGCCCCTTATGGTGCAAAGCCTCTGCGACTGGTCGTTCAGAAGCTGCGCATATTCGCGGTACAGCTCGTAATTGTTGGTCCGGCAGGCAATCTGAATCTTATGGATGGTCTCGGGATTGAAAAGATGATACTCTCCATCCTTTCTCCACTGGTATTGGCCCCCCGATTCGAGAGTGCTTTCACCGGCCAGGTAATCCACATAGGCCTTGTTGTGGCGCAGCAGGGCTTCCTTGGCGATTGTGGCAAGATTGATCCCCCCGATACGCGAAGCGGTTTTTGTAAAATAGCTGTCGATGACCTCGCGGCTGATGCCGACAGCCTCGAATATCTGTGCGCCCTGGTAGCTCTGTATGGTTGAAATGCCCATCTTTGAAAGCGTTTTGACAACGCCCTTGATGGAGGCCTTGATGTATTTCTTTATAGCTGTTTTCGGGTTTGTTTCCTTCAGCATGTTCTGACTGATCATCCCGGCGATGGTCTCAAATGCCAGCCAGGGATTGATGGCCGACGCTCCGTAGCTTATGAGGAGCGCAAAATGGTGCACCTCGCGCGGTTCGCCCGATTCGAGGATAATGCTGACCCTGGTTCTAAGACTCTCCCTGATGAGGTGGTGATGCAGGCCGGAAACCGCCAGCAGTGAGGGAATCGGTACATTTTCGGGGTCAACGCTCCTGTCCGAAAGGATAAGGATGTTGCTGCCCTCCGCTATGGCCTGGCTTGCGGCTTTGAAAAGCCTGCTCATACCGGCTTCCAGGCCCTGCTCGCCCTCCGAAGCCTTGAAGACTATGGGCAGCGTTACGGATTTGAAGCCTTCTCTGCTGATGTTGCGTATTTTGGCAAGCTCCCCGTTGTCGATAATGGGGTACTTGAGCTTTATCTGGTTGCAGCTTTCGGGTAAGGGCTCTATTATATTTCCCTCGGTCCCCATCATTGTCTCCGTGGCCGTTATGATTTCCTCGCGGAGAGCGTCTATAGGCGGGTTTGTGACCTGGGCAAAGAGCTGCTTGAAATAGTTGTACAAAAGCTGGGGCTTGTCGGAAAGCACGGCAAGAGGCGTATCGGTACCCATGGCGCCGGTCCCTTCAATACCGTCTACCGCCATTGGAGCTATGGTCATGCGCTGCTCTTCATAGGTATAACCGAAGGCTTTTTGCCTCAGGAGCAGCGTCTCGGGGTCGGATTCGGGCAGGGCAGGAGCCTTGGGCAGGTCTTCAAGCCCTACGAGGTACTTGTCTATCCACTCGCCGTACGGATGCTCGCCCGCAATTTTATGCTTCAATTCATCATCATTGATAATGCGACCCTCGACGGTATCTATCAGCAGCATGCGCCCGGGCTTCAGACGCTCCTTAGCTAGTATGCGCTCGGGCTCTATATCGAGGACTCCGACCTCGGAAGCCATGATGACAAGGTCGTCCTTGGTCACATAATAACGCGCCGGGCGCAGGCCGTTCCTGTCAAGGACGGCGCCCACGACGGTGCCGTCCGAAAACGCCATGGCGGCCGGGCCGTCCCAGGGCTCCATCAGGCAGCTGTGATATTTGTAGAAGGCCTTTTTTTCCTTGCTCATGCTCTCGTGATTCGACCACGGCTCAGGTATCATCATCATGACGGCATGCGGCAGAGAACGGCCTGTCAGCGTCAGAAATTCAAGGCAGTTGTCAAACATTGAGGAGTCGCTGCCCTCGGTATCTATTACGGGAAACACCTTGGGGAGCTCATCTCCGAAGAGTCTGGATTTCAGGTTCGATTCGCGCGCCGCCATCCAGTTGACGTTTCCGCGCAGAGTATTTATTTCTCCGTTGTGGATCAGGTACCTGTTGGGATGGGCTCTCTCCCAGCTTGGAAAGGTATTTGTGCTGTAACGCGAGTGGACCAGCGCGATTGCCGATTCCACACCCGTGTTGGCCAAATCCTTGTAGAATTCGTCAACCTGCTCGGCAGAAAGCATGCCCTTGTATACGATGGTCTTTGATGAAAGGCTGGAAACGTAAAAATTGATTTTACTCTCAAGAGCCGCCCTTTCGGCGAGCTTGCGTATGATATACAGCTTTCTCTCAAAAGCAGGCGTATCTTTTATATCGGAACTCTTTTTAATGAATATCTGCCTGATAAAAGGCATACTAGCTTTCGCGCTCTCGCCCAGCGTGGAGCTGTCTGTGGGGACATCCCTCCAGCCAAGCACGGTCTGCCCTTCGGCCTTTACTATATCGGCGAGACATGCTTCCATGCCGCCGCGCTTTTCAGGATCATTCGGAAGGAACAGCATTCCGACGCCGTATTCTCCTTCTTCGGGAAGGCTTATACCCAGCTTAGGGCACTCCCGGCTGAAAAATACGTGGGGGAGCTGAAGAAGAATGCCGGCGCCGTCTCCCGTATTGGCTTCCGACCCGTTGCCTCCCCTGTGGGAGAGATTTACAAGGGCTGTCAGCGCCTGGCGGACGATTTCATGAGATCTATTACCCTTTATATTTGCTACGAACCCGATGCCGCATGCATCATGCTCCATCTGCGGGTCGTATAAACCTTGTTTTTCCGGTAATCCATAACATTTCATATTAAACTGACCTCTCTCTATACTGGTTTTGTACCAACCCAAATGCTCTATATAAAAATGCATGTAAATTTGTACAATCTTGCAAATTCGGGTTCAAATAACCAGAAATCCGTATACAAAAAAAGGCACAATTATAATATTAATTCGCCTCTCCATCGAGTACGCAATTGCATATTATCCTTGTGCGCCCTTGCACCGGTATATGTTCAGGTTATATTGTTTTACCGTTTGACCGGACTCCCGTCTAAGGGGACACCAGTCGATTGTTATAGATTATAACACGTAATTACTATATATTCAATACTTTTCGCATAAAAATGCAGCTATAAGGAGCGCATCCTGCAAAAACACAGAGGGTCTATTACGACTGCATTTCCGGATGAAAAATTGCGTTTGTCCCGTCATTTATTAGGTACATATTATGTTTCCCACCCGGTCTGACTTGACTTGCGGGCATACAAAGTATAACATTCTATAAGAGGAAAATGACATGAATAAATTTGACTGCATCCTGTTCGACCTGGACGGGACGCTTATTGAT
>JAEZJL010000118.1 GCA_023415815.1 Bacillota bacterium
GTATATACCAGCTTATCCTCTTCTCTAGTCAATATCACCTTGTATTTTTCTTTTTCCAGAAGTTCCTTCACCTTGAACGCGATTTTGAGATTTATGTCCTTTTCCTTCAAATCGCTGTAGCTGCTTACCTTGCCGGGATCCTCCCCGCCGTGTCCCGCGTCGATTATAACGGTTTTCTGAGCTTCGGCGCCTGTGGTCGCTACGGCACCGGCGCCGATGTTCAGGCTGTATATGGCGGCAAGCAGCATAAAGATCAGGCCGATCAGTATTACGTTTGATTTCCTGACAACAATGATCATAAGACCCAGTCCCCCCTTTGATATCAATATAAGGATATTCGCGCACAGGTTGGACATATTCGCAAATTTGGACGATAAAGAAAAGGGAGTAAAAGAGTTCAGCAAAGCACTGCAGGCAGCTCATATCAGAGCCCTCCGGGCCTTCATCGGCAAAGCCTCGAAGGGGCGGCCTGCATAAGGCCTCCCCCATTGGCTCCGGAATGGCCATTCCATATATTCCTGTGCTAAAAACTGCTAATCCAAAGCGCCCGCGATTTCCCTTATCCGCTTCCCTGCGCCCTGATCGTAAAGGCCGCCGTGATAGCAAACAACCGTTTGAATATCAAGCTCCGCGAGTTTTTTCAGAGACCGGGCGGCTGCCGGCCTTTCCGCCACGCCCATGCAGGATAGCGGAAAGGCTTCCGATATGGTCCATATCGGCATGCGTGATAATGATCTTGCCAAGCTTTTCAAAGGGTATTCCAGCCTTCAGGGCCTCCTCGCGTATGAGCTCCGCCTGCCCCGGAAGGCCCGCGTCCACCAGTATTACGGCTTCCCCGCCGCTGATAATAACGGGATAGATGCTTCCCGGCCCGTTGGCAAGCACCGCGGGTATTTGGAGCATCTCAAGACCTTCGATTATTTTCATTCCATCGCCTCCATTTATTAAGATTTGTTTCTGAAGTTTAATACCATATTATGATGATTGTGTCAAAGAAAATTTTTGTTTGTAGCCGGAGGAGATTATATTAATTCGTTATATGCATGGAGATGTGAATGAAAAAAAGCCTCCGCTTTGTGAGGCTTATTGCAATTCGAATGACCGTCCCCTGGCTGTCAATCACTCAATGGCCGGAGTGGTGTGATATATGTATTTGCGTTCTATATGTCCCGGTCCTCCCAGCTGCCCAGATCGCTGGAGTCTCCTCCAAGCCTGTCTACAGCCGAAACGATGTCGAAAAAGGTTTCCTTGTCCAGATCCTTGCGGTTTTTGAGCAGATAGCCGCGCAGCGCCGGAACGGCCCTGCCGTCGCCGTAATTTCCGAGGCAATAGGCGCCGACAGCTTTGTTGCCCATGTTCAGAAAGGTGTTCTTCAGGCACCTGTACGCCGCTTCCGAGCGCGATTTGCAGGCTGCGTCGGCAAGCGCCGACATCAGGTGTTCGTTTTGAGGCGAATCGGGCGCTCTGGACTCCATAGCTTTTATTATGCCGTCAATCGCAGGCTTGCCGATGCTGCGCAGAGCCGCGCCCACCTTTTCGTACAGCAGGTCGCACACATCCCCCCTGTAATCGAGCATCCCCGTCAGCTCTTCCACGGCCTCCGCCGTCTTCCACTCGCCAAGCACCTGTACGGCCATAAGCGGCGTCATAAAGGATACCTCGCCGCCGTCCAGCAGCGAGCGATCCCTGCAGAAGCCCAGAAGCGCGTCAACTGCCTCATCCCCGAAGGAACGGAGCCTGTCGAGGTAAATACCGGGCAAAGCATCGTCACAGATTACCGCACCCTCACGGAACATAAGGAGCAGGTTGTCCGGGCCGTCCACCGAGCTTATATATTCTCCCGGCGTCATGCCGTCAAGTCCGTCCAGCGGGGTCCCGCCCCATATGGCAGCCTCGCTCGCCAGATAGCGGCGAAGCTCGTCCTCATTGCCGCCCAGCCCCTTCAGAATATCCTTTTCCGCTATCTTGAAATACGCGTCATAGGCAGCCTCAACCGACATATTGAAGCTTTCGAAAAATACCTCGCTGCAGGTCATTTAAATCACTCCGATTTTTTTATACTTTCGGGGCAGGTCTCTTCTTCTTTTTAGGAGACGCCCCTGTTTTATTGTTGGGGTTCCAGGGACTTTTCTCAAAAGCCCTGGTCTCGGGTTTATCATCTTTTTTCCTGATGCTTTTTATTATATTTATGCCATAATAGCCGGCCATGTACCCCAGCATGGCTACGACGGGTATCGCCAGCGACGCCGCAATATAGCCAAGCACGCTCTCGCCGAATAATTTTATTATGAAAAACAGGGGGCCCATAATAGAATTTACAGCAATGTGCTTCAGGTTGTCGCCCACTTCATTTCCAAACGAAATGAATACCGACACGACTTCCAGCACGATCATGGGCAAAAACCCGATCAAGCCGTATACAAAGCCCTTGAAGGGATATGGATGCAATTCGTATTGCGGCTTCTTTTCTTTAATTGCGAGCTTTTTCGTCTCTGAAAATATCAGCAGGAACGCCAGCAGGAATATTACGAAGCTGTATATTGGCAGCAAAGCTCCGAATTTGTCCCCAGAGATCGATAGAAAAATGTAAACAAACACTGCGAACAGCACCAGTGACAGTACATAATTATATAAAATCCTCGCGCTGTTTTTGATATAGTTGCCCATATGCCCGTACCTCCTCATTGTCTGCGCCTGTCTTTAATATAAACGCTCCCATGTATCGACTTAGCCTTTTTTTTAAGCTCGGCGGCTATTTCGGCCACCCTGATGTGATTTTCAAGCTCCCGTTGTTCATTTGTAATAACCGCTATGGATATCGACATAATAGGAT
>JAEZJL010000129.1 GCA_023415815.1 Bacillota bacterium
GGATAACGGGTGTCAAATTGCTGGTTGGCTCATTCATGGGACTTGGGGATAGTGGCACTGGAATCGTTGGCAAGGTGACAGCAATGCTGTTACAGGTAGGTGGAGGAGCAGAGAGCGGGATAACGGGTGTCAAATTGCTGGTTGGCTCATTCATGGGACTTGGAAGTGGTACTGGAATCGTCGGCAAGGTGACGGCAATGCTGTTACAGGTAGGCGGAGGAGCAGAGAGCGGGATAACGGGTGTCAAATTGCTGGTTGGCTCATTTATGGGACTTGGGAATAGCGGCACTGGAATCGTCGGTGGGTTGATTGCAATGCTGCTGCAAATAGGAGGGGCCACAGGTAAAGGAACATCAGGTATCGAATTTCTGATGGCTTTAATAACCGGGCTTGGGAGTAGTAGCACTGGAATTATCAACGGGCTAATCGCATTGTTGCTGCTGATAGAAGGAGCCGCAGGTAGAGGGACATCGGGTATTGAACTGCTGATGGGACTGATTATAGGGCTCGGAGGCAGCGCTATTGCCATTGGAAGCGGGTTGAACACAAAGCTGCTGCAGATCGGAGATGGTGCAAATAGAGGGGCATCAGGGATCAAGCTTTTGACTGGCTCTGTCAAGGGACTTGGAGGTAATGGCACCGGGATTATCGGTAAGTTGACTACAATGCTGTCCAATATTGGAGGAGCTGTTACTAACAAAGCAATACAAGGGGTGAAATCGCTACTTGGTACATTTAAAAATTTGGCGAATATTGGAGCTAAGGCTATTGATAAGGTAGCTGGAAGAATGTCACGAATAAAAGAAGCTGCGGCGAAAGGGACCGGAGGCCTAAATTCAATGGGAAAGTCACTTGTAGGACTTGCAGGTAAACAGCTTACCCTTCAGAATGCCCAAAAGGTGATGGATACGGCGGATGCCTATAATAACACCGCAAGAAAACTTGGATCTATCAGTGACGGAAAGCCAACCGGACCGTTGCAGGAAAATATTTTTGCAGCAGCTACTCAATCGAGAAGTTCATATACGGATACAGCAGCAAATATTGTAAAATTGGGAACGACAGTACAAAAAGATACTTTTAGCGGAAATGACGAGCTGATAGCATTTACAGAGCTTATGCAAAAGTCGTTTAAAGCCGGTGGTTCCAATTCTGACGAACAGCAGGCAGGAATGGATCAGATTATACAGTCCATGTCTGCCGGGAAATTCCAAACGGATTTTTTTAAAGACATCATGAAAAGTGCCCCTTTAATTGTTAGTGCGGTAACAAAATTTACCGGAAAAACTAAGGACGAGCTTATGTCTCTGTCAGCCGAAGGAAGTATTTCTGCAGACATTATCAAACAAGCGATGTTTGCTATGAGCGGAGAAATCAATGAGAAGTTTGCAGCTACACCAATGACTTTTGCAGGTATATTTGCACAGATAAAAAACTGCGCTATGCAAGCCTTTGGACCTGTTTTTGAAAGAATGGGCAATATAATCAAATCACCAGGATTCATAAATGCCCTGAACATGGTCCTTGGCGCTATAAACCTGATAGCTGCGGGAATTGATGCCACTATCGGTTTTATTCAGAGTAATTGGGACTTCATCGAGCCTATACTGATAACCATTGGCACCGCATTGATACCAGCCATTCTTATTCAATTATGGGCTATGCTTGAGCCGGTATTAATTCAGGCGGCAGTCTGGCTTGCTTTAAATTGGCCTATACTCTTAATCGGCGCTGCGATTGGTTTTTTGCTCTATGCAATGATTAAATTCGGCGATACTGTTGCCGAAATCGTTGGCGTAGTCGGAGGTATATTCGGAGGGCTATTTTCATTTATATTTAATAACGTGGCATATGTCATAAATCAGTTCATCAGCTTTGCGGAATTCTTTGCAAATTTGTTCAACGATCCCGTATACAGCATAAAAAAATTGTTCGTAGATTTGGCCATTAATGTAATTAATCTATTGCAATCGATTGCTGCTGTTATAGATAAAGTACTCGGCACTCAGATGGCCGACAGCCTTCAAAACCTGAAAAACGGCATGCAGGAGTGGCTAGGGGATAAGCCTGAAGGTTATAAGGAAATCACTAAAATACAGATGAAAGATGTAAATGAATCAGCGATTTCTGCATATAAAGTCGGCAAAGGAGTTGGGGCTGCCGCGGTTGCACGCGTTCAGGAATTATCTAAAAAAATTTCTAGCATGGGGAAAATACCTACGGCTGATACAACAGGGACAGACAAATATATGAGTGTTATACCATCTACGAAAAAAACAACCACTGATCCCGATTCAGAAGGCATGGACAAATACATGCAAAACGGCTCGCTGCCGGTGACCGGAAAGGACGGCGGCAACCTGAACGTCGACATGTCCGAAGAGGACCTGAAATACATGCAGGATATCGCCGAGCGGGAATACATCAACAAATTCTCAACGGCCACGCTGGCGCCCAATGTAAGCATTTCCTTCGGCAACGTCACAAAGGAAGTGGATGTGGACAATGTCATCAGGCGCGTTGGCAAGATCATGCGCGAGGAGATCGCCATGGTGTCCGAAGGAGGGTATGTGGTATGAGCTATGCCGTGTTTTTTGACAAGGATGAATTGACCGTAAGACTGCCCGTCAATCCGGAGAGCATTGCGATCAGCAAGGCTCAAAGCATAGAAAACTATAACGTCCTGAAGTTCGGACAGGTCGCGATACAAAACGGCGTGGAGCTGGATAAGTACAGCTTTGAAGCGGAATTTCCGGGAAAGCCCTATGGGTACATACTCACTTCCGGCGACTTCAAGCCTGCCCAGGATTATCTGCAGATATTTGAATACTGGCGCAGGTCAAATGAACCCGTGAGGCTTATCATCATCAACGGCGAAGGCGGTTATATCTCCACGCCGGTGCTGATTGAAAGCCTGGATATTTCCGAGAATGCCGGCGAAGAGGGCGATTACAGCATCGCCTTCAAGCTGACCGAGTACAGAGAGTTCGGCATGATGGAGGTGTTTATTGTGCCGTCCTCCGACCCCGGTACGCAAAAAGCCAATATCGCCAAGCCGGCAAGGGCCGGCTCGCCTCAGAAGCCCAACGCGTATACCGTGGTCAGAGGCGATACGCTTTGGGGCATTGCGAAAAGATATCTGGGCAACGGCGCGAGATATCCCGAGCTTGTCAAGGCTAATCCGGAGATAAAAAACCCAAGCCTCATAAGGGTAGGGCAGGTGATCAAAATACCATGATGCTGCTGGTTGTACAAAACAAAGCCGACGGAAAGACATATGAAATTTCGGAGCTCGTGAGCTCCATAAGCTTCAGCGACAGCCTGAACAACGGCTGCAGCAAGCTTGATTTCACGTATCTGCATTCCGGGACGGTTTTTGAAAACGGGTCGATCGTAATGTTCAAGTACGGAGGAGTCAATATCTTCTTCGGCTATATTTTCAGCTATGAGAGAGGCGAAGACGACGGAATTGACGTTGTAGCGTACGATCAGCTCCGATATCTGAAGGCCAAGGATTCTTACAATATCGAAGATGTGAGGCTTGATCAGGTGATCTCGAAAATAGCCGGAGACCTTAAGCTCATAGCCGGAGAAGTGGAAAATACAGGATATGTGCTGCCCAAAACGGCGGTGGACAACCAAACCTATCTTGACGTCATCTATGACGGAATTTCGGCCACTCTTCTGGGCACCGGACGGAAATACGCCTTCTATGACAGCTTTGGGAGCCTGATGCTCACCGATCTGGCTAAAATGTGGCTGCGCGTGGTCATCGGTGAAGAAAGCCTGGCATACGGTTATAAATACGGACAGAGCATCGACGACAATACCTATAATCTCGTAATGATCAAAAAGAAAACCGATGTGGAAGGCGAATTTATTCCGTTTAAGGAACCAAGCGAGGAGTCGATCGCCAGATACGGCCTGCTTCAGTATTTTGAGACGGCTGAAAGCAATGCCAATTCGGAGCAATTGAGGGAAAAGGCCAGGGCGCTGCTGCGCCTCCTCAATCGGGAGACCAAGTCGCTTTCGCTGGACGCGATAGGAGTCCCCGAGGTAAGGGCGGGGAACAGCCTGTTCGTCAACCTGCCCAATCTGGATATTCCCAAGCTTGTTATAGTTTCGTCCTGCAAGCACAGCTTTGAGACGAACAAGCATACGATGAGTCTGGAGTTGATATTATGATCGAAACGATCAAGGAAATCATTAAGAACTATCTCAACAGCGCACGCCTCACAAAGCTGGTATCCGGCAGTCTGGAGTCGGTGGCTCCGATAAAGGTGAGGCTCAGTGAAAAGCTGGTGCTGCCGGAGGAACTGATCCTTTGGCCTCCCGCCCTCCAGCCTGAGGATATCGGCGGGAAGGTGCTCATGATCCAGCAGGAGGGCGGTCAGAAATATTACATTCTGGAGGTGAGACCATGATACCTTCCGGTACCGTAAACCCTATTACAATTGAAGAAATAAGGCAGCCCTCAAGGACATACGGCCTGAACCGTGAAAAGGGGGCCATAAGCGGCTTTATCGACGGCCTGGATTCGGTGAGGCAGGCGGTTGAGCTCATCCTGTCGACGGAGAGGTATGCATACCCCATATACAGCTGGAATTACGGCGTCGAGCTCGAAAGCCTGATAGGCAAGGACGCGGAATATATCTCGGCCGAGATAAAGCGAAGGATAAGCGAGGCGCTGGGGCAGGACGACCGGGTCAAGGACGTGAACGGCTTCAAGCTTACGAAAAAAGACGACGAGCTCGTGGTGGAGTTTGAGGTCGTCACCGATTACGGAAACTTTAGAACTGAAACGGCGGTGAATGTTTGATGTATGAAAACAAGACTTATGGAAGCATTTTGAGCTCCATGCTCGGAAGGGTGACCGGCGAGATAGACAAGCGCGAGGGCAGCATTCTGTTCGACGCCCTGGCTCCGGCCGCATACGAGCTGGCGCAGGCGTATTTCGAGCTGGACAATTTTTTGAGGCTGCCGTTCATCGACACCTCCGAGGGTGAATATCTGACCAGGATCTGTTCCCAATTCGGTATAAAAAGAAAAGACGCCGTTGCGGCTGTCAAAACTGGGACATTTACCGGCAGCACAGGCGCGGCGTTCAACGTGCCTATCGGTTCAAGGTTCGGCATAGATGGGAGCGTATATGCGGCGACAGCCAAGATAGCGGAAGGAGTGTACGAGATGACCTGTGAAACGCCTGGTGAAGCCGGAAACGCTCCTTCGGGTGACCTTCTCCCCATTGACAACATCTCGGGACTCGGAGCAGCGAAGCTGTCAAGCGCGTCAATTATCCCGGGAGCCGATGTGGAGAAGGACGAATCCCTGAGGCAGAGGACCCTTACGAAAATCCGTAACCCTTCGACATCCGGCAGCGTCAACGATTATAAGCTGTGGGCGCTGAGCGTTGACGGCGTCGGCGGGGTGAAAGTCTTCCCGCTGTGGGACGGCGCCGGAACGGTGAAGGTCGTCATTGCCGACACCGACAAACGGCCGGCCTCGCAGGAGCTTATCGGAAGGGCCGTGGAATATATCGAAGCCGTTAGGCCTGTGGGCGCGGCCGTGACTGTGGTATCAGGCTCCGGCAAGGCGATAAACATATCGGCGCGGATCGCGCTGGCCGACGGTTATGCCCTGCAGACTGTGACCGGAAGCTTTACGGAAGCCTTCAACGAATATCTGAAAAGTATTGCCTTCGAGACCACATATGTAAGCTATGCGA
>JAEZJL010000193.1 GCA_023415815.1 Bacillota bacterium
AGGCACATTTGTGGCAAAGCAGAAAATCAACCAGGATTTCCTTCTGGTGCTGGACAGCTTTAACAAGGAAATGATGCAAAAGGGCTTCACCCCGTCTACAAAGGTCCTTGACATCAAGGTCGTCAAAAGCTTCAAGAACGTCAGCAAGGCCCTGAAGCTGAACGGCGGCAAGGTCATACAGCTGAGCAGGCTCAGGTATGCGAACGAAGAGCCGATCGTTTTTGTAATGACCTACCTGCCTTACGAGCTGTGCCAGCCCATATTGAAGGGCGATCTCGAGAATAATTCACTGTATGAGCTCCTTGAAAACGAATGCAACCTTACAATTACGGACGCTCAAAGAAGCCTGGAATCCATACTTGCGGGCGAGTTCGAGGCCAACCTGCTCCAGATAGAGAAGGGCGCGCCCATCCAGTTCTTTGAAAGCATCGCATACCTTGCCGACGGGACTCCGATAGAGTATTCGCTTGCGAAATACAGAGGAGACAGGAATAAATTCACATTCAAGCTGAAAAGAGATTCATGAGCCGTATTGCTTTACTGCATTACCGGCGGCTTTCACCTAAAGCCTCTGGGGCATCTTGCTCCTGAGGCTTTTGTATGTCCGGCCGGCCTGATGCCCTACGGATTGTGCAAATTAATGTCCGTCTACCTGCCCTGCATCTTGAAATGCGTAAACAGATATTGTATAATTTATTTATACCGACCAGTCAGAATAAGAGGTGTTTATATGCCAAAGCTTGGAATGGAGCCCATACGCAGGGCCCGGGTTATTAACGCTGCGCTTGAGTGCATCTCGGATACGGGTATAGACGGAATCACCCTCGAGATGGTCTCAGGGCGGGCGGAATGCTCTAAAGGCGTCGTTGCCTATTACTTTAAATCAAAACGGAATCTTGTGCTTGAAGCGTTGAAGGCATTCCTTTCTTACTACCAGGCCAAGTCCGGCGGAGATATCAATGAAGGCTTGAAGGCTGACGAAATGCTGGGGATCATAGTAGGGCACGGGCTTCCGCCATACGACCCTGCCCTGCCCGACGCCGGCGGCGCGATAAATGTCTCCGCTCTCGAGGGCGTGGACAGGATGCACATTCCCGCTGATAAAAAGGCGAAGCTTTTTATTCAATTCTTCTCCAGGGCGGCGCTTGATGCGGATATACAAAATATCATCTGCGAAGCTTACAGAAAAGATGTCGAGGGTATCAAGCTAATCCTGCGGTACGGCGTCGGTACCGGAGCCTTTTCGCCCTGCGACCCGGAGATCGCGGCTTACGGCCTGATGGCGATGTTCGTAGGACTGAGCTTCTTCAGGGTAGCGGGCTTCGCGCTGGAAACAGGCGCCGACAACAGGAGCGTTTGCGCCGATTATCTGGCAAAGATGCTTGGAAAGCCTTCAATAGAAATACCGGAATAGCATAATGCGGTTGGCCCGGAGAGAGGATGGTGAAGATGAAAACACCCGTGGAATACGCCCTGACGGTAGAGGATCTGAGGAAAAGCTTCGGACGGAGCGAAGCGGTCAGGGGCTTGAATCTGAAGATTGAAAAGGGAAAGATATTCGGCCTGCTCGGACCGAACGGAGCCGGGAAAAGCACTGCCATCAAAATGATAGCAGGACTTCTGAAGCCAGGCTCTGGATCTGTCAGGATATTCGGCGGCAGCATAGCCTCCGCTTCAACCAGGGAAAGGATAGGCCTGTGCCCGCAGGAGCTGGTCATCTGGGAGGGTCTGACCCCCATGGAGCAGCTGGTAATGATAGCCCGGATGTACGACGTGCCTATAAAAGAGGCAAAGAGCAGGGCGGATGAGCTGCTTGAAGCAATGGGACTGGCAGAGAAGCGGAACAAGCTGGCCTCCACCCTCTCGGGAGGCATGAAAAGGAGGCTGAACATCCTTCTGGCATTGATGCACCGTCCCGACATAGTCATCCTGGATGAGCCGCAGGCCGGCCTTGACCCGCAGAGCCGCGTGCTGGTAAGGAATTATATCAAAAGCATATCCAGGAGCAAGACAATACTTATAACCACTCATGACATGGAAGAAGCCGACAAGCTTGCCGACAGGGTCGCGATTATAGACAGAGGCGCAATCCTGGTGGAGGATTCCCCCCAGAGCCTCAAGGAAGCTGCCTTCAAGGGAGAGATCATAGAGTTTTTTGCTCCCGGAGAACCGGACAAGGATAAGCTGCAGTCTCTGGTTAAAAAGCAGTATAAGGCGCAGCAAAATGAGAGCGGCATTTACTGCATAGTTTCGTCAAAGCCCTATGATACCCTGAAGGAGCTTGAGGCGCTTTTTGCGGCGTTCGGGCAGAAGCTTGAGGACGTCAGGATCAGGAGGGCGACTCTTGAAGATGTGTTTATTTCTCTTACCGGAAGGGGGCTGAGGGAATGAGGTTTTTTGCTTACCTTACTAAAACGCTTGTCGAGAACATAAGGGACTGGAAGATACTCGTATTCGTACTGCTGTTTGCGCCCTGCTTCGTATTCGGAATATATGCGGCTTTCGGCAAGGGCAGCCACAGCTACACCATAGATGTGATAAACAGGGATACCTCCGGGTATACGGCCCACAGCGAAGCTCTTTTGAAGATGCTCCGGGAGGCGAAATACCCTGACGGGGCGTATAAATACAAGCTGCATTATGCGCCTGATGCCGAAGAGATTTCGAAGAGGCTTAAAAACAGATCCTCCGACGCAGGCCTGATCATACCCCGGGGCTTTTCGGCCACGCTGGAAAATGCCGCACGGAACGCTGAATATACGCCGCTCAAGCTGAAGCTGATGGGAGACCCGAGGAACAGCAGGTATCCCGTTGCATCCGTTTATCTGTTCACTGATCTGGATATTTACAACCGGAGCGTTATCAACGCCGAAATCCCTGTTGACTGGGAGGAAGAGCTGGTAGGCTCAGGCAAGGCGCTTACCGATTTCGATTTTTATGTCCCGGGGCTTGTCGTTCTCGCGCTTTTGAATGTGATTTTCACTGCGGGGGCTTCTTTAATAAAAGAAGTCGAAAAGGGCACCATGCAGCGATTGATACTCTCACGCCTTAAAAGCTGGCAGTTTATAGCGGCCATAAGCGTGATACAAGTGATTTTCTGCGTCGCCGCCATGTTTTTGACGCTGTGGTCAGCCATGGCGTGCGGCTTCAGCTTCCAGGGCTCCTATGCGGTTTTTCTGGCGATCGGCTTGATTTCGGGTATCACCGTCATGGGTGTTTCATTGATCTCCGTAAGCTACATCAAAAGCGTATTTGACCTGCTTACGGTAGGCATGCTTCCGTATTTCGCGATCATGTTTTTCGGTGGCATATTCTTCCCGCTGCCGCCTGTTCCCCTCTTTACATACGGAGACAGCGTTTTTAGGGTGTGCGACCTGATCCCCCTTTCCATGTCGGTTTCCGCCCTGAACAAATCCCTGAACTACGGCTGGGGATTTCCTGAGCTGAGCTTTGACCTTGCGGCCATTGCGGCGGTTTCCTTGATATATTTCGCTATCGGCTTGTCGGTCTTCGGCAGGAAGCATATGAAAATCAGAGGATAGATCAAAGGGAGTGTCGCAAAACTGCTTTAAGCTGAAGCGATGCTCCTTTTTTTGTAAAATAGTCGAAATGGGCTATTGAATTTCATTCCTTGAATAAAATTAAGAATCAGTAAGGCTTTTTCACTTCACACATAGAGGTTACAAATTAATCAACTCATCCCATACCTTTCATTGTCTTAACTATCCAAGCATAGAAGTAAGCACAGGCCTCTTCCTCGGCAGTAAACGTCTTTAACTTGGTTTTTCTTCCCCTTTCGCTATAATACACCTCCCAAACGTCACCATTTTTGCCCAGGCAGTGGGCTTCATTCGGTAATCCGCCTTCAAGCCAATATGAATTGCTGTCAATATTTTCATTAATTAATTTCTGCTCCAGTTCTCTTTTATTCATATCAATCGAATACCTCCTTAATTTTTGCTGCATCCAGCAAATCGCGGATTGTTATATCATCTCCAAAGAAATACTGCATTCCTCCGCCCGTTTTTCCAAACCACGGGGCTATCTCACCTTCCCGGGCGGAAAACCCCTCGACAACTTCATATTTGTGGTAAGGCCTTGTCTCCCTGGTTCCCGGCGTTAGGGCCCTGCTATCATAGGATGATCCGACAGGAGAAGTAAAACTGCCATTTTCATAGCCGTACCTATCAAATCTTTCTCCAATTCTAAAGTCTTTTGTCGTAGGTGTTCCCAAGAAACCGTCGTTTTGCGGCCATTTTATCGACATATCCGGGTAGTAGTATTTATCTATCCATCCTCCGTTCTCAGCAATTGCTTTTTGCACGGTTTTTAAGTCTGATACCGAGAAAGATTTGTTACATATAGCTTGCTCCATACACTTATATATATCATCTCCAGCAAAGTTTGTAAACGAGGTTCTATTAATTGCTTTTAGAGCTTCATCTACTGTAGAAATAGTTCTTAACTTACTACCCAGTTCTGTACCCTCGGCCGCAGCTTCTGCGGCCTTGCCTGCTCCGGCGCCCAAATCCTTGTAAATTGCGTTAAAGCCCTTCTGTACCGGAGTCTCCTTCATTTTCGATATCCCGGCCTTTACCGAATCCGGGATACTGCCCCTGAACACTCCTGCGCCTGCCGCTGCCAGGCCCGGTTTTTTACTGAATGCCTGGCTTGCGTTTGCAATTACATCCGCGGCTTTGCTCGTAATTCTCTGTATTCCTTTATTTCCAGCCTTCTTAACTATACCGAATACGTCGCCGGCCCGATCAATTGCCTTAGCTATTTTTTGACCCTGTTTGTATGCTTTAACCCCTTTATAAATAAATTTGCCGGCTGTGGCAGCACAGCCCGCTATCGGTATCATTGCAGCCAATGACAACGCTGCGCTTCCATAGTCTCCCCTCAGCAGGTAAATGCCTGCGTTTATACCGTCGGCTATCTCACCCAGGCCTGGGATCAATCCGATTAAATCAAGACCTGTTTGTACACAATCCAGAATCCTGTTCCGATTCGCTTTTACATAATCCCATGCCGCTTTCCCTGATTAACAAACGATTTGAGTCCGCTTACAATATTGCCGTATATCCCGTGCTGTGTCGATAAACCCATGAGCCTGCCGCACTCATATCCGTTGCTCTTAATCCTCCGCGCGCAGAGATCGTCGACTTCCTGAAACCTTCTTATGGCATAATCAATGTGCGCCCCCATTACCTGCAGGCCGCCCTGCCTTCTGCTTATCCTGCTTCGCAGGCTGTTCAGCGCTTCGGCTTTCATTCTGAGCCTGCCGTCAGATACCTGCAAGCCGCTGATTGCCCTTGAAAGGCTTTCCCCCTCGCATCGTGCTTCTTCCTGCGCTCTTTCCATCTTTCTTTTAGCTTCGTTCATTCTGCTGAATGAAATGCCTATGACCGGGTTGGTAATGCTTAAGGACGCTGCGCTCATTAGAATTCTCCCTCCTTAGCGGCAGACTGTATAACCTTATATACTTATTTATAAATCTATCAAAAGGCATTAATTTACACCAGTGCTAATATTTTAACCCATAGCCGGAAACAAGGGTGAAAATAATCACCCCATACACACGGAGACAGCGTTTTCAGGGTGTGCGACCTGATCCCTCTTTCCATGCCGGTTTCCGACCCGAATAAATCCCTTAACTACGGCTGGGGATTCCCTGAGCTAAGCTTTGACCTTGCATCGATAACGGCTGCTTCACTTATATATTTCGCTATCGGTTTGTCGCTCTTCAGCAGGAAGCATATGAGAATAAGAGAATAGGCTGAGGGCGCCGGCACGACCGGAGGCCTCAGCCTATCTATGGGAATTTCATCATTTTTGCAGAAGGTTCAATTACTTTTTATAAATTTCGGCGTATTTTTCGATTTCCTCTTCCTTTACAAATATCATCTTGTCCCTTCGCTCTACCTCCTGATATCGCATCTCTATATTCTTCAGGCGTCTGGTAACCCTTTCTTCAACCGGCAGGGTCTTTTCACCGTTCGGCTTCGGCAGCGGTGCGTCCGTCTGGATATAGGCAAGCTGTCCGCCGGGGTACGCGCCGTTGTTCGTAACCTTGTAATCGTCATGATTGTGCATGGGATAAAACTGCGGGAAGAAATTGTCGTTCACATCGCCCGCAGGCTCTCTGCAAATTTCAGGATAATTGACGGTTTCCGGCTTCGGGCAAAGTACGGGATTTATGGGTATGTCGGCTATCACCGCCGGGTCCGCGGCCTTCAGCCTTGCCATCTGCCTGCAGAGGGAGGGTAAGCCGTCCTGCCCGTTCACAATATAGTTCCTGTATAAAGCGCGCTTGTCATCAGCCGTCAGCAGGAGGTCATAGGTCTCCCCTGATCCGAAGGTCAGGGTAAAGCCCATCTGGACGGCTTCACGGTCTGCCATTCCCTCCTTCTGCGCCATTTGCAGGAACGGACTGACATGGGCATCCTTGCCCGCAACGGTAAAATGCCAGCCGTGGATATGCCAGGGCACTACCTGGT
>JAEZJL010000029.1 GCA_023415815.1 Bacillota bacterium
CTTTTTGCTCCGGTCGTAATAATCGTCCAGCGAGAGCCTGCACCCCGGAAAATCCCTGAATTGCTGCCTCTTTGTCAAAACATTCTCCCAGAGCTCCAGCGGGGTTTTTGATCCCGCATATAAACAACCCAATCCGATAACAGCGATCTTTTTGGCTCCCATGGTATAACTACTCCTGCAATCCTGAAGCAAGTCTCCTTGACTTCCTTATAATATTTTTATATCCCTTGTTAATTTCGGTACCGCTATCTGGCAGTGAAGAAAGGATACCGCAGATATGCGGAATCCTTCGTACTATCCTCAGTGTTTCTACGGCTAAAATAATGATATATACCATTATCTTATACGTGTACTTTTCTAAAAAGTATGACGCAAATATAATTATATGTCAAGATGGGCGTGAAAATATTGGGAAAAAACAATGAAAAATAGTAGACATGCCGTCATGCGGATCGGGACGGCCCGGAATCGCAGCAGAGATCGAATTCCATAAAGCCGGACATATTTCATTTTAAAATATGACGAATATGCTATAAATAATTGGCGGTAAAGACGGACCTGCAAAATCGGACAAAGCATAAAAGCTATAAAGAGGCCCTGTCTTTGCACCCGAATGATAAGGTAATTCAAGTGAAAAACAGATGATCCAAGTATTTTTTATCGTATATAGAAAGGAGAGTGCATGATGCAACAAAAAAACGGATGGTTTAAACTGGAAGCGCAGCGTCCTGTTAGCGTTCCCAGGCCGGAAAATACGGTTATTTCATCAGGCCGTCCCGTTCCGGAGCCGGAGCCTCCAGGACAGAGCCCAGCAAACGAAGCTTCGGAAAACAGCTACAGGCCGCAGACCACACCCTCTTCCTGGGCAAACGACAGAGCCCTCGATACCCTGCACTCGCAGACGGTGGGCAAGCGAGGGCCCGTACTGGAGCAGGACAGCGTTCTGCACGAGGCTCTGGAGATTTTCGTACATACCAAGCTTCTTGAGAGGCCTGTTCATGTAAAAGGGTACGGCGCACTCGGAGTTTTCCAGACGACGCATTCCATGAGCGAATACACAAAGCTCGCCTTTTTGCAGACCCCCGGTCTGCAGGTTCCGGTCACGGCGCGTTTTTCCCTGGCTGCAGGCAACAAGGGAACACCGGACACGGCCCGCAACGTGCGCGGCTTCTCCGCCAAATTTTACACCCGGGAGGGCATTTTCGACCTGCTGTGCAACCACATCCCGGTGCTTTTTGTGCGCGACGGCATCCGCTTTCCGGAGGCCTTTACCTCGCTTGCGCCGTCTCCCGTCAACAATCTTCCTGACCCTGAGCGGTTCTGGAGATTTGTAGCCCGCGCTCCCGAGGCTATGCACTTCGTCACCTGGCTTTACTCGGATGTCGGCACAATAAAAAGCCTTCGCCATATCAGGGGGTACGGCGTCAATACCTATGTCTGGAGAAATGCCGGGGGAGTGCGCCGCTATATCAAATACCACTGGCTTCCCCTTGCGGGAGAGGCGTACATAAGCAGACAGGAAGCGGCCGCGCTGTCCGGGACCGACCCCGATATTGTCGGCCGGGATCTATATAACGCCATTGCCTCGGGCATTCCCGTACAGTACGAATTGCGTGTGCAGGTGATGGATCCCCAGGATGAGAGCAGCCTGCCCTACGACCCCCTGGACTGCACCAAGGTCTGGGACGAACAGAGATATCCCCTGCTGCCGGTCGGTCTGCTTACGCTCAACCGCAATCCGGACAACTACATGGAGCAGGTCGAAAAAGTGGCCTTTTCTCCCGCCAATTTGCTTGACGGAGCAGAATTGTCCGACGACAAGCTGCTGCAGGCCCGCGCCAACATTTACTGGGATTCACAGCGCAACCGCCTGGGGAGGGACTTCCGGAGCATACCCGTCAACCGCCAGGAAGGCTGGACCCCCGACGAGCAGGTGACCAGCGGCGCAGGAAGGTATGCCGAAGGCCAGCTGATCAGGTCTGAGCTGCCCCATCCGGACAATTTCACACAGGCCGGACAGCGGTATCTCTCGCTTTCTCCTGAGTGGCGGGATCATCTGGTGGATAACCTCGCCGCCGACCTTGCAGCCGTATCCCCCGATACGCAAAGCGTCGTACTGGGCTATCTTAACTCCGCCTCCGCAGAGCTGGGACAGCGCGTCGCCGCACAGATTGCCGTATACGGAAGGGGCTCATAGCCCCTGCGACAGCGGGGGACGGTTCTCATCTGTCGCAAGGAAATATCTCTTTCTTTGCATGCGATTTTGCAGAACTGTCCCCTTACCATTTGCATTACTTTTGATTCTTTCTGAGCATGGCAATAAGCCGTACGCTTTTGCAGCATCGCAACCCTTCAAAGACAGCCTTAGGATAATAATTCCCGAAGGCTGTCTTTGCATTATTTCTCTTCCCGTTTCACATATTTTACAGTGTTAATCTATCAGGTCCGACTTCTTCAAAAGCCTCTGGATCATAGCAGCCGCCTCGGCTCTTGTGATATTGTCCTTTGGGACGATAAGATTACCTCCCCTGCCTGTGACAATACCCGCCTTAATGCAGGCGGCAATACTGCCTTTGGCATAATCAGCCGCCCCTGCGGAGTCTGTAAAGCCCTCCAGCAGCTTCTCAGCTTCGCCTGCTTCAAGCTTTATTTTCAGCCCCGTAATATCCATGGTCCTTGCGATAATTGCCATGGCCTGCTCGCGGGTGATCCTGTCCTCAGGCCCGAATTCGGCGTTTCCATAGCCTGAAATAATACCGTTTTCATATGCGATAGACACGGCGTCATAATACCAGGAAGCTTTTGTCACGTCGTTAAAGGCGTCTTTTCCCGTCCCGGGACGCATAAGGCCAAGAGCCCTTACCGCAACGGCCGCAAACTCCGCCCTGGTTATATCCCTGCCGGGCTCGAAGCTATCCCCGCCAACGCCGCTGATAACCAGCCTTGAGCCCATATCGTTCACGGCCTCCCTTGCCCAGTGGCCTTCAACGTCGGTAAAGGTAATAGGATTCCAGATAACGGAATAGCTGCTGTCCGTCAGGCTGTTGATCTTCGCATAGTACCTGTTGTCAATAACGGTTATTTCCGTCGGCACATGAGAGAAGGTCCCATCGGGGTTCAGCACGATGCCTGTTGTGATTTTAGACGGGTCGATACCTTCAGGTATTGCAATCAATCTTTCCACATATGCGTTGAATTTTGAAATCTCTACCGACTTGCTGCCGCTTGAGCACGTTATTTCAAACTCGACAGGCCTTACCACGAGCCGGCAGCCGCTTTTCTCCGAGGTTTCTTCCATCATTTTTACTATTTCGGCGGCAGGTTCGGATATTTTTATATTTACAGTGATGTCCTTCAATTCAACCTGTTTTCCAAGCTGCTCCGAAACGGCGTCAATATCTATTTGAGAAGCAGGGAGTGTGTAAGTAATCTGTCCGGTCCTGATTTCAAGGACTGCTTCCTTATTTTCCATGTTCTTGACCGTCTGACCATTCAAAACTCCGATGACCACGTCTGCGCTGTTTATGACCGGGATGGTTATGACTGCGTTGCTTCCTTCCTGCCGAAGCTTTTCCTCCACTTTTTTATCATCCAGGACTACCCTTGTAACAGTTTTACCGCCTTCCAGGGTAGTGGTTGCCGTAGCTGCCGTTTCACTCTTTCCGTTGATAAGTATCTCCACACCGTCCCGTCCCGGATTTGCAGTTTTTGCGGGGGGTTTTTCTTCATGGTCTTGACCCGTAGGAGCATGCGGGGTCACCGCATTGGAGGCCGCAGAGGCCGGGCCGGGCCCGGCGGCATTGACCGCCTGTACCGTAAAGGTGTAGGCAGTCCCGTTTGTCAGGCCTGTAACGGTGATGGCCGCGGCGGCGCCTGTGGTTGTAATGTTGCCCGGACTGGAAGTCACCGTATATCCGGTTATCGGGCTTCCGCCGTTATCGGCCGGTGCGGCAAAGCTTACAACAGCCTCCCTGTTACCGTCTGCGGCCGTTACATTGGCCGGTGCTCCCGGTACGGTAATCGGCGTTGCGCCGGCTTCATTCGAATATGCGCTTTCACCGCCCTGATTTACTGCCGTAACTACAAAGAAATAATGCGTACCGTTGGCCAACCCGGTTATATCGTAGCTGTAAACCCCGCCGGCGACTATCGCCGTGGGTGTTGTTGCATAAATGCCGGAGGCTGTGCTTGAATAAACGTTATAGCTCATGGAATCAGGCACTTCATCCCAGCTGACGGTCACCTGTCCATTTCCGGCGGCCGCCGACCGGATCACCGGGGCTGAAGGCTGGGCCGCTTCATTATCCTCGATGGTCAATACCGCCGTACCCGGTTCCCCCAGGACTGCTCCGCCTCCGGCATTGCCGAGGGTGAGGCCGACCGTTTCATTTCCTTCGTATACCGCGTCGTCTGTGATGATTATATCAAAAGCTTTTTCGGTCTCTCCATCTGCAAATGTCAGCGTCCCGCCGGCCGACGCATAGTCGCTTCCCGCCGCGGCGGTGCCGCCGCCGGCGGTATAGTCCGCGCTCACGCTCCCGTCGCTGCCTCCGGTGCGGCAGACTGTGATCGTCACGCTGCCTCCATTTTCCGAAACGGTATAGGCGGCGCTGCCGAATGCCAGACTACCCCGCCGGGACGGGGCGGCCCTCAGGACGGTCACCGTATAGGCTGTTTTTGAGCCGTCCTGCGCCGTTACCTCAACCGTGATGGTATTGCCGCCCACAGAGAGGCCGACTGCGTCTGAGGCAGAGCCGCTTGTGACGGGCATGCCGTTGACGGTAACCGTGGCGTGCGCTTCATTGACGGTCGGAGTGAGGGTCAGGCTGCTCACACTGTTGTCGACCGACGCTGCGTATTCGCAGATATCTCCTGCGAAAGCGGGAGACAGCGTACCGCTGCTGAGCTCCAGACCGGAGAGCACCGCGTCGCCGCTTGGCTCAAAAAAGTAAGGAAAGCTCCGAGCCTCTTCGATTTTCCAGATGGTACGGGCACTGTCGGCGCTGCCGGAAATATCCCAGCCGGTAAAGGTTGCTTTTTGCATGAGCTCGGCGGCGGCGGCGCCCCGAATATCTCCCGTGCCGCTCGCTGCAGCCACGCCGGACGGATTTGCCGTCTGATTCCAGTAGCTGCTTGTAATAGAAGCCGCCGGGTTGATATTCTGTGCGAACGTAAAAATATTGCTATCGCCGGTAACAGAGCCGGAGGTGTATACATTGGTGATTTGGCCGTTTAGCGTTAATGCAAAACCGCCGATTACGAAACTGCCTGCTCCGCCTATATCCCCCGAGTAATAACAGTCCGATATATCGGCGCTTATGCTGTACGCAAAGCCTCCGCAGCCAAAAACTATGGGCCCGACCCCATTGCCGCTGTTGGCCTGTACGTCGCCCGTTGCGCAGCATCGCTTCAGGCTTGACCCGCTGATCATAGCTGCGAATCCGCCATTAAAAGCGTATCCCAGGACATCGCCTGACGCATGGCAGTTTTCAAGGCTGCTGTCATAAATGTGTCCCGCAAATCCTCCTGCCCCTGCTAAGTTTGCACTGTCAAGGGTGCCTGACGCATGGCAGTTGATTGCCCTGACGTTTGTAAGCCGTGCCCCAAAGCCTCCAAAGCCGTGGCTCGCTGCAGAATCCACATAACCGGTATCTATGCCCAGTTCGTTGATATCCACTGAGGCATTGCAGTTTTCAAACAGCACATAACCCCTTGGCGTAGTTGCTCCGGTTACATATGAGATAAAACCGCCGATAGCGGTAGCGCCCAGCATGCCCTCTATTTTCCCCTGAATGACGCCCGCTGAATAACTGTTTCGAATCGTAATATCTCCGGTGGTCTGAGCTTCGCCGGCTATCCCGATCAAACCTCCTGTCACTACTCCATAACGACTGACAATCAAGCTCAGGTCCGATGTGGAGCAGCCGTCGACGACTAGGGGCCGTGTGCCGGAGTTCTGTAATTCACCCGCCAGTCCTCCGCATTTAGACATAAAAAACAAAATAGGAGGGGAATATTCGTCTCCGGGAGACTTGACGGCGTCTATACGCATATTCTTTACCTGTGTGTCCGTTATCTCCCCGCCGTTCAGCAGCCCCACAACGCCCCCTATATTTCTCCTGTCCCTGTCAAAATCATAGACATCGGATAAATTTTCCGCCGTCATTTGAAAGCCGTTCAGCTCCAGCCCCCGGAACGCCGTGTCGGCCGCCTTTCCCACGAAGCCTCCGATAAAGCTCCTGATATTGCCGTCCGCACTTGAGCTTTCATCAAAATCAAACCGGACGTTTGTTACGGTGCATGCTTCTATGGACGCCCCAACGGCTTCACCGGCCAGCGCCCCCGTCCTGGAGGAGGCGGTGAGGCTCGCGCCGTTAATGGCCGCGTCCGTGATGAGGGCGCCGTTTCCAAGCACTGAGAACAAGCCTTGCAGCTCCTTGTCCCTGTCGATGGTGAGATTGGATATTTCAAAGCCGTTTCCGTCGAAGGCGCCGGTGAAGGGAGCTGCGGTATCTGCGCCCAAATCATAGCCGACGGGCACAAAATTATCGCCGGCAAGGTCTATGCCG
>JAEZJL010000219.1 GCA_023415815.1 Bacillota bacterium
GCATTAGAGCCTGTAGTAGACAGGCTTTCTCTTTTCGAAATAAGCCGCATGCTTAAAGCCCGCTTCAACAAGCATATCCTTGAACACTTCAAATTTATAGCCCATATAAGTCGTATCGTGCGCGTCGGAACCAAGGCTGACAAGCTCTCCGCCGAGCTCCCGGTACCGCTTCAGGACCGCAATGTCGTATTCGATGGTCCTGATCCCGGGCTTATCCCTGAAGGAGCCCGTGTTGACCTCAAAGCCCCTGCCTCTGTTGATTATCTCTTTTAAAAGCTCGTCGAAAACACCCGTGTGGTCTTCATACCTTAACGCCCTGTCGTCATAACCGGCATACCTTGTAATATATTCAAAATGGCCCACATTATCGAAATCCGGAAAATTACTCACCATGAAAAGTATCTCCTTCAGATATCTTTCATAGGCCTCTGTCTGAGTTTTGCCCTCGTAGTAATCCCGCCTGTAGGGGTCTATGCCGTCGATGATATGGACGGAGGCGAGGACATAATCGAAATCGTGCGATCTGACCACCTCAAGTGTGTTTTCTATAACATGGGGCTGGATGCCGACCTCGATCCCTATGGATATTTTAATCGCAGACGCATGTTTTTCTCTGAGAGCCTTCATATGGCTCATATATTTTTTGAAATCTATATTGAAAATCTCATCCGTCTCGGGATAGTCGAAATCAAGGTGATCCGTAAAGGTGAAGCCCTTCAGGCCTAAGCCTATAGCCCTTTCGCAGGCTTCCTCCGGCGTCATGCGTCCATCGGAAGAAAAGTTGCTGTGTACATGGCAATCAAACATTTTGCTACCTCCAGTTTTATTCAAAAACTTATTTTAGCATTATGGATGGGCAAATGCAATAAGATTGTTTATATAAACCAGAATCAGGTATATAATATAAAAGATGACTATCATAACAACTGGAGGTATACAAATGGAAGATGTAAAAAGTGAAGGCCAGAAGCTTATGGACAAGCTTTCTTTCAAGCAGCTGAACGTATGGGAAAAGGCTTCCGATGAGGATATCAAGGCTGCGTTCGATTACGGCGAGGGCTACAGAAATTTTCTCAGCGGCGTAAAAACGGAAAGGGAGTTTGCCGCTCATGCGGAAAAGCGTGCCAGGGAAAACGGCTTTGTATCGCTTGACGCCATTTTAAAAGACAACAGAAAGCTTGCGCCCGGAATGAAAATTTATCATATAAACAGGAAGAAGTCCGCCGTACTTGCGGTCATAGGCAGCAAACCGCTTGAGGAGGGCGTGAACATTATCGGCTCGCATATAGATTCTCCGCGTCTTGATTTGAAGCAAAACCCGCTTTACGAGGATACGGATCTCGTATTGCTCAAGACCCATTATTACGGAGGGATAAAGAAGTATCAATGGCTGTCGATACCGCTGGCCATACACGGCGTTTTTGTAAAGGGCGACGGGGAGACTGTGGAATTTGCACTGGGTGAAAGTGAGGATGATCCGGTATTCACCATTACCGACCTGCTTCCGCACCTGGCGCAGGAGCAAATGCAGAAAAAAATGAGCGAGGCCGTCAGCGGCGAGGGACTCAACCTTCTTATAGGCTCTATCCCTTACAATGACGAAAAGGTTAAAGAGAAGGTAAAGCTGAATATCCTGAACATCCTTAACAAACGGTACGGGATCGTGGAGGAGGATTTCCAGTCTGCCGAAATCGAGATCGTCCCCGCAAACAAGGCGAGGGACGTGGGTATCGACAAGAGCATGATCGGCGGCTACGGCCATGATGACAGGGTGTGTGCGTATCCTGCGCTCGAGGCCCTGTTTGAGCTAGGCGTTCCTGAAAGGACGGCCGTATGCCTGCTCACTGACAAGGAGGAGATCGGCAGCACCGGAAATACAGGCGCTCAGTCCTCTATTCTGGACGACTTCCTGGCCTTCCTTTGCTCCAGAGAAGTCGAAGGCAATACCGATATACGCCTCCGCAAGTGCCTGCATGCCACGCGTATGCTGTCCGCTGACGTCAATGCCGGAGTAGACCCCAATTATGACAGCGTTTCAGAGAAGAGAAATGCGGCTTACCTTGGAAAGGGAGTCATACTGCAGAAGTATTCGGGCGTGAGAGGCAAATACGATGCAAGCGACGCAAACGCAGAGTTCCTGGGCTATGTCAGAAAGCTTTTCAACGGCAGTGGCATTATCTGGCAGACCGGAGAGCTGGGAAAGGTAGACCTGGGCGGCGGGGGTACGATCGCGCAATACGCGGCAAACCTAGGTATGGAAGTTCTCGACTGCGGACTGGCCGTCCTGTCCATGCATTCTCCTTTTGAAATAATCAGCAAAATAGACCTTCACATGATGCACAAGGCATACAAGGTTTTCTATGCAAGCGTCTGAGACGTACGGGCAAAAAAAAAGCACGCTTAAACGCGTGCCTTTTTTTTGCGTCTGAGCAGAGCTCTGAAAATCAGCAGCAGCAAAACGAGAAGTATGACGCCGATCACAACATATTCGAAACGCTTAAAAATGGGGCGTACGACGGTTTCGTACTGCTGCCCGAGCTTATAGCCCAGAAAGATGAGTATGAAATTCCAGGGCAGCATGCCTGTGAGCGAAAACAGGATGAATTTCTTCAGGTTCATTCTCGCCATGCCCGCAGGCAGCGAAATGAAGGTCCTGATTACCGGCAGAAGCCTGCCGAAAAAAACGGCGGCCGAACCGTATTTGTTGAAGGTGTTCTCAGCCTTGTAAAAATGCTCCTCGGAGAAAAAAAAGTATTTGCCGTACTTCAGTATGAACGGCCTTCCGCCATAAAAGCCGACCGTATAGGCGATAAGCGAGCCAATCATGCTTCCTGCGGCGACCGCCGCATTGGCAAGCCAGAGGTCCACTTTTCCGTCGGCCACCATGAAGCCCGCCAGAGGCAGGATCATTTCACTCGGCAGCGGTATGCACATGCTTTCTATCATCATTGCCGCGCCTACCCCGGAATAGCCGAGGGAACTGATCAGATCCTTGACAAGGAAGAAGATTTTTTCAATAAAATCAAACATCTTTGCTCCTTTGTTTTATATTTATGGCTCAGGCTTTTGAGAGCCCTTCAGCGACGAATCCGAATTGGAGGGGTTCTTTTTGGGCGTACTCTTCGCCGGCTTTTCGGAATCGGAGGTGTTTTTCATCGTCTCGTAGTCTTTTTTTGCGGAAAAATCCACGGCCACGAAGCTGTCGCTGCAGGGGAAGCTCTGCGCCATGATGGCTCTCGTCGCAGGCACGTCGCACAGGTAATACCAGGGCGAACCGTCGTAAGTCTCGCCCGGCATGGATATGAAGTTCAGACTGCTCAGATTGATCTTGCCCGCGTATCCGGAAAGCTTGAGTATTTCATTCATTGTAAAATTGGTTTCAATATTTTCAAACAGTACCCCTATAATGCTGTTAAGCTTCGGCAGATATTGCAGGTTCAGCTTTTGCGCCACGAGCTCGCTTATGAAGTTCTGCTGCGCTTCGATGCGCTTGAGGTCGCTGCCGTCATAGTATTTCTTGATTTCCTTCGTCCAGTGGTTCGGATCGCGAAAGCGCACGTACTGCTCGGCCTGGGCCCCGTCGAGATGACGTAAGCCCTTCTTCAGATGTATATGGAGATTCTGCGTGGGGTCGTCATAGTCCATATCCGCCGGAATATTGATGTCCACGCCGTCAAGAAGGTCGATGATCTTCCTGAAGGCCTTGGTGTCCACGAAAACATAGTACTTGATATTCACATCCATGAGTTCGGAAACGGTCTTCACCGTCAGCTCGATACCCCCGTGCGGATAGGCATAGTTTATTTTCCTGTAGTTCTCTTCTATCAATACCTTGGTATCCCTGGGTATGGACATTATATTGATTTTATTGGTGGTCGGGTCGAAATTCGCAAGCATCATCGTATCCGAATTCTTATTTACCTTGTCTCCTCCGAGCACAAGCACATTGAAGGGCTGCTTGGTCTGCTTGAAGGTATCGAACAGCTTGTTTATCGGGCTTTCGGAATTGGCAGGCACATCCGCGTCGAGATAGGTTGCGTTGATGTAGTACAATAATCCGATACCGGCTGTAAATAAAAATGCGGCGATTGTAACGGTCATTATTACATAAAATTTTCTCAGATTCATACTAACCCCTGAAATACATACATATTAACTGCATCTTGTTCGACTGCCTAATGCCGGGTAATGTTCCTGTTTCAAGTCCTTCTTATTATAAATAAGTTATCCGAATAAGTAAATACATATATGAGACAATAAAGGCAAAAGCGCCGTTTTACACAATTACCGGCTATATCGACAAAAAGTCTGAGCGACCCGGGGTTTTTATGTTAATGTTGTGTTATACTATTGTTAACTTGAGGTTAACCGCTTGTAGTTGCTTAATAAGCTTTCTATAATAAAGTAGTGGTTTATGCGCATATCGGACCTACACATACTCTTTAAAAGGTGGGAAGCTAATGATAGAAGGCTTGAGTCTTACGCTGGTAGCGGTGATCATTCTTGCGCTTGGCTTCGATTTTATAAACGGATTCCATGATACGGCAAATTCCATAGCGACATCCGTTTCAACCAGAGTCCTGACCCCGCGTCAGGCGATTATAATGGCTGCGGTACTGAATTTCGCAGGAGCGCTTGTAAGTGAAAAGGTGGCGAAAACCATATCCAAGGGCCTGGTGCACGGAAGCCTTGAGCAGTATGTAATCATCGCCGCCCTGATATCCGCGATCGTATGGGATCTGATCACCTGGTACATAGGAATTCCCAGCAGCTCTTCCCACGCATTGATAGGGGGCCTGGTCGGAGCTTCGATAACCTATGCCTGGACCTTCGACAAGATCATCTGGTCAGGAGTCTGGGAAAAAGTAATTCTGCCGCTCATATCTTCGCCCATTATTGGCTTTCTTTTCGGTTATATCATCATGTCGCTGCTGTACGAGATTCTAAGGCCGTTCACGCAAAAAATCGTAAACAGGTACTTTTCAAAGCTGCAAATTCTTTCCGCCGCGCTGATGGCCTATACCCACGGCAACAACGACGCGCAGAAGTCCATGGGCATTATAACGCTCGCGCTTGTAAGCGCAGGCTATCTCAGCAACGACGCCGGGATACCCATCTGGGTAAAAATCTGCTGTGCCATTGCAATGGCCCTCGGGACCTCCATAGGAGGCTGGAAGATAATTAAGACGATGGGCGTGAACATGATAAAGCTCCAGCCTATCAACGGCTTTGCGGCCGAAACCGCCGCTGCGATCGTCATTGAAACCGCCACGTCGATAGGCGCCCCGGTCAGCACCACGCATGTTATTTCCTCGACCATCATGGGCGTAGGCGCATCCAAAAGATTGTCTGCCGTCAAGTGGGCGCTGGCTAGAAACATCGTTTTCGCATGGGTCCTTACGATACCCTTTACCGCAATCCTCGGCGCTTTGATTACATTCCTCATCAAGCTGCTTTAGAAACTGCCCGATATATGTTTTAACACCCATATTTTATGGTAAGATTATGTATAAAAAGGGTAGGGGAGGACGGTAGTTATGATGTACTGGAAGGATGAGTACAAAATAGGGGTTCCGGACATAGACAAGCAGCATATGAAGCTGTTTGAAATTGCCGGCAGGATCTACGATTTGCTCAAAAATGATCTTTACACCGACAAGTACGACAAAATAATCGAGCTGGTGCAGGAACTGAAGGATTACACGGTTTACCATTTCAGATTTGAAGAAGAATACCAGCAAAAAATCGGCTACAAGAAATATTTTACTCATAAGGTCGAGCATGACGATTTTATCGAAAAGATGAATGAAATCAACCTCGACGATATCGATAGGGATCACGATCAGTATCTGATGGAGATACTGGAATTCGTCGTCAAATGGATCGATGAGCACATACTTCAAAAGGACAAGCTTATCGTATTATAAATAGTCAGGCAGGACATTGCTTATTCCGGTTCGTTTTTATCGGCTTTATCTTTCCCGGGCCGTTCGGGCCGGTTGAAGCCGCTCAGCGGATTGCTGTCAACAGCGTCCCTTAGCTGCTCTCTGTCAAGGTGGGTGTAGATTTCCGTAGTAGATATGCTCTCATGTCCGAGGAGCTGCTGCAAAGTCCTAATATCAACATGTCCGTACTTGTACATAAGAGTGGCAGCAGTATGCCTTAGCTTATGTGTCGAGTATCTCTGCGGGTCAAGATCCGCTTCCTTGATATATTTTTTAACGATTTTCTGCACCAGCTCCTTACTGATGCGCTGCTTTCTCTTGCTTATGAAAAGGGCGTTCTTATCCTTGCCGGCGGCGGGCCTGACCTTCATATATTCATCAATAGCCTGCAGACAGGCCTTGTTCAATGGAATGCTCCGTTCCTTGTCGCCTTTTCCAATTACTGTAAGCATATTGTTCTTAATATTGTTCAGATTGATGCCGACAAGCTCTGAAAGCCGCAGGCCGCAGTTCAGAAACAGCGTAATTATCGCGTAATCGCGTTCCATAAATGGGCCGTTAACCGTGGAAAGCAGCTGTTTGCTTTCGTTTACATTCAGATACCTGGGAAGCCGCTTCATTATTTTGGGAGATTCGAGCTCGCCGGCAGGATTGTATTCCAGTATTTTAGCCTTGTTTACAGCGTAATTAAAGAAGGATTTCAGGCTGGCGACTTTTCTGGCGCGTGCGTAGGCCGTATTGTCGCGCATATTGCTGACGAACGACATATAGGCGTATAAATCGCTGAGAGTGAGCGTTTTTAAAAGTTCGGTATCGATGTCGGAAATGATTATGTCGTTGAATTCGGTATCGCTGCCAACTAATTTTTTATGTTTTTTTATGAAACGGAAAAATACCCGCAGATCATAAAAGTATACAATAACAGTATTAATGGATTTTCCTTTGATGGTGAGTATGTAATTCAGAAAATCCCTTAAAAACAGCGGCATTTCATAAGCTGATAAATCCTTCATTTTTTCCCGTTCCTCTCCTCTCAATTACACGAAATTATTATTTCGTGTAATTAGACGTATTTTTTTCTCACCCTTTTTCTTTTGCAGCCGCATACTGCTTTGCTTCCGCCACCCTTGCGGCCAAATTTCTCCCCGCCAGACAGACATAGCTGCAGCTTCCGCAGCCGAGACATCTTTCGGGCGCCAGTACGCTTGTTTCTGAAATTCTGTCCTCATCGACCAGTTCGGCGATTTTTCCTGCCTCCAGGCCTGCCGGACAGCTTGTGCTGCAAAGACCGCAGCGCGAGCACTGTGGAGATTCCTTGTATTTCGGCATTTCGGAGGCCGCTATATAATTCGTGAGCCTGTCGGCAGCTTCTTCGTCTTCCGCCATATGGGACTGCATTATGCCGCCGCCTGCGAAAGCGAGTTTATTTCCGGGGTAAACCTTCTCCAGGATTTCTAGTATCCTATCGCCCAGTCGAATTTTTACGACCCTGCTCCTGCCGTTCTTCAAATCAGATACAGTAATATACCGTGTATCTGCATCGGCGTTGCGGAATACGGCATCATACACCACCAGAACCGTCTGGACATTCAACACAAGTATTCCTTCCGCTGCCGGTACCGCACCGTCGTCAAGCCTGATTCCCGTAACCTTTTCGATAAGTATCCTCTCGGCTCCCGCTGGATACATGTCCGGTACGTTTACTTTATCTATTATACCCGTTCCGGGTTTCGGAAGAAAGCTTCCCGTATTTTTTTTGACTGCGATATATGCCTTTTTGAAGCCCGCGCAGCTTATGAGCGCTTTGATCCCTCCGTATATCTCGTTCATGCGATTTTTTAAAAGCCATTTGTCGTGTATGAGACCCGGATCGCATTCCACGCCGTTTATAATCAGGCACCTGTCCGCTTTTCCGGATTCCAGAACGGTTTTTATCTTGTCCGCTGTCGGAAATCCTGCCCCGCCCATACCGAATACTCCGTGCTTTTCTATCCTGCGGAGGATTTCCGAAGCTCCGGGTACAACGGAGCTTTCAGGCTCCCCTTCCCTTTCGTCGGTCAAACCCCCGGTCAAATCCAGCAGCTCGCCGCCGATTCCTTCCTGCGGCACTACTTCTTTTATTCCGGAAAGCCTCCAGGAGGTCCTTTTCTTTGCGCCTTTCGTGCTTGTATCAAGCAAATATGAAATAAGGTTGAATATAAGGATTCCGATGATAAGGCTGCCGGCCATGGCGGGAAGCAGCATGGCGATACCGGCTGCGAAGCCTCCGATGAGGCCCGGGACAGGCTTGCGGGTGACGGTTACGGGGTCTGTGATTATAACACAGCCGAAGAATATGCAGTTGATTGCAACAGTCCATACTTCGTAACCGCCGCCGGTCAGCAAGGCCAGGGTCATGCCTGACATGAGCCCGATGCCCGCAAAGGGCCTGAACAATATAAACGGCAGCGACAGCAGCATGGCCGGAAGGTATAAAAAAGAATTTCCACTGAATAAAGGCTCAGGCGTGAAAAGGAATCCGAGCAGGAAAACACCTGTCAATGCAGGATTCAACGGATTTTTACCCGTACCGCCCCAGATGTACTTCCCCAGCAGGAGTGCGGCAAATACGCCTATAAGCTTACCCCATAGCGGTACTCCCGGAGTTAGCAGCTGGACGATGCAGGCAGTGACCGATGCCGAAACCGAGCATACCAGCCGTTTATGCCTTATAAAGCAGGCAGCGGCATCCGTCGCAAGCGCTGTAATAAGCAGCAGTATAAAGACCGCCAGCTCGGAAGGGCTGTCGAGCCAGTCCGGGAGCATGTACAAAAGCAGCACCCCAAAGAGTGCTGCCATAATATGTTCATTTGACCATCGAAGCCTTATAAGAGGAAAGCTTCTCATCGATTGACTCCTTTGATGCGGGCATGAAGCTTATGGAGACCGGAGCCGAAGACCATCATGGGACATGCGACAGCCGTCTCGATTCCGGCTTTGGCGCATATGTCAAGCGCTTCCGGGGTGGCAAGCCTCGAATTATGGAAAAGTACCCTTTTAATGCCCTTGTCTTTCAACTGTTCGACAGTATCCTTTGTTTTCTTGCCGCTGATGAGCACGTAAGCGCTTTTCGGTATGTGCGGAAGCTCGTCAAGGCTTTTATAGACCTTTATATCAAAGCCTCTCCCCCCCTGCCTCGTGTTGATGGGAAATACCTTCAGCCCCGCGTTGGTAAACGCCTTATATATCATCCTGCTGAACCCCGGGTTGCTGCTGGAATAACCGATGAAAAGCACCTCACCGCCCTCGAAAAATTCTTTGTCTAGCTTCATTGAAATAGCCCTCCTCAAAATACTTTCACTGCCTTGCTGTTTGAACGCAGCTTCCTTGTAATGGTTTTTCAGGTGTGTTCCTTCTATATATACTATATATTCTTATCTATTGTCTGACAAGTATTGCAACCGCATAATGAAACATAATAAGGCAATAGTATTTAAATTTGTTCCGAATTGAAGTAGAATATAATGAAGTATAATATTATTCAGTGGATTTTAACAAGCACTGTTGTACAAAGGAAGATTTTTTGATGAGACGCAAAACAAGAAGCAGGAAGAGCAGAACCGGCGTGCCGATTGCCGCCGTTATTATTATCATAATATCCGGTATAACCGCAGGCGCTTCACTTGGAATATTGGGCGGAAATTATATAAGCGACCTGTATGCGTCCAGCGCGGATGTACCGGCAGCCGCCGAGGTCTCGACCTCCGGCGCCGGTGCCGGAGACGCGCCCGCTCCTTCCGCGGATAAGCCGGCAGCCGCTCCCGAAGCTCCTGGAGCTTCCGACGTTTCCGTCCCCGTTTCCCTCCTTCCCTCAAGCTTTAAGGGCTTTTTTTCCGAGGTATTGGTAAACAGAAAGCCGGCCGCCGGTTATAAGCGGCCTTACAGCCTTGAATTCCCCTCGCCCGGAGAGTATGCGAAGCTGGAAGGCGTCACCTGCTTCCGCGGCAACAACTACAGGGATTCCGCCGGTTACGGCACTGCCGATATAAAGCTCGGCAAGCTTAAGAAGGTATGGTCGGCAAAAAACGGGTATATTGACGCCTGGACAGGCACCGGCTGGAACGGCCAGCCTTCGATTGTCAAATGGAGCCCCGAAGTAAAAAACCTTATGAATATCTATCCTGCGAAAAAGAAGAAGGATGACCTCAAAGAGGTTATTTATGCCACTCTTGACGGATATATATACTTTTTTGACCTGGACGACGGAAAACCCACCAGACCGCCCATCAACGTAGGCTCACCCCATAAGGGCAGCGTGGCGATCGATCCCAGAGGATATCCCCTGCTCTATGCCGGACAGGGGATCCCTGAAGTCGCAGGCAAAAAGATTCCCATAGGCTACAGGATTTACAGCCTCATCGACCAGAAGCAGCTGTATTTCATAAACGGCATGGACCCGGACACCTTCAGGTACTGGGGGGCTTTTGACTCCGGCGCGCTGATCGACGCCGCGACCGATACCTTTATCGAGTGCGGAGAGAACGGCATAATATATTCCGGCAAGCTCAATAC
>JAEZJL010000265.1 GCA_023415815.1 Bacillota bacterium
CTGCGCGACAGAGGAGTCGCGATGATCTACATATCCCACAAAATGGAGGAAATTTTATATATTTCGGACGAAGTCACCATTATGCGCGACGGCCAGTGGATCGCTACGAAATATGCCAGGGATCTGACCACGGATGAAATCATCAAGCTCATGGTCGGACGCGATCTCACAAGCCGGTTCCCCGCCAAAACCAACTGTCCCGGCGATGTTATCATGGAGGTAAGGAATCTGACAGGCAAGTACATGCCCACCTGCATCGATGCGTGCTTTGCGCTGCGCAAGGGGGAAATACTGGGTGTAGCAGGGCTTATAGGCTCCCGGCGCACGGAGCTGCTGGAGACGATATTCGGGACCGCCCACCGCAAGGAAGGAGAGATCCTTCTCCACGGGAAAAAAGTATATAATAAGGATTCAAAAAAGGCCATAAAAAACGGTTTCGCACTGCTTACGGAGGAGCGCCGGATGACCGGCATCTTCGGCGTCATGAGCGTGCTGTTCAATTCGGTTATTGCCAACATAGGAAGCTATGCCCGGTACGGTCTGCTCTCCAATAAGCGCATGAACAAGGATACGCAATGGGTCATCGAAGCCATGTCCGTAAAAACCCCCGGTCAGAAAACACAAATCAAAGCCTTATCCGGCGGAAACCAGCAAAAGGTGATCATCGGACGCTGGCTGCTGACCGACCCTGAAATACTTCTGCTGGATGAGCCCACCCGGGGCATCGACGTAGGAGCAAAATACGAAATATACCAGCTTATCATTGAGCTTGCCAATAAAAACAAGGGCATTGTAATGGTTTCGTCGGAGATGCCCGAGCTTCTGGGAATATGCGACCGCATCCTGGTGATGAGCGGCGGACGGGTGGCAGGCATACTGGATATCAAAGACGCGACCCAGGAGGAGATCATGCGCCTGGCTGCAAAATACATTTAAAATAAGGGGTACATCCATGGAAAATCTAAAAATAAATTTCGACATAAAGGACATTGGCGAAAAGCTGCTGAATTACGCGTTATACATTATTCTAGGCATTATCATCGTGGTCATCGTGATCATCGAGCCCAGATTTTTATCCATGAGCAATTTCACAAAGATCCTGGTGCAGGCCTCCACCAGAGGCATTCTTGCGCTGGGCGTAGCGGGTCTGATCGTGCTGGCCGGAACCGACCTTTCCGTCGGGCGCATCGTCGGCCTGTGCGCCGCCGTATCCGCATCGCTGCTGCAGTCGGTCACCTATGCTTCGAGAATGTATAAGGGGATCACCGAGCCGCTTCCGCTCTGGATTCCATTGCTTTTGTCGATCGCGGTCGCCGTGATCTTCAGCGGGATAAACGGCTTCGGCGTTGCAAAGCTGAATCTCCATGCGTTTATTATCACGCTTGGCACTCAGCTCATCGCCTTCGGAGCGAACTGCATCTATATCGACAGCCAGAAGGGCGGAGCGCAGCCGCTGGCAAGTCTGGACGACCGCTATATAAAACTGGTGAACGGCTCGATCAAAATAGGCTTTCTTGAAATTCCAAACCTGATATGTTTTCTGATCCTATGCTCCGTTATTATGTACATTGTCTGGAACAAGACGACCCTCGGTAAAAACATGTTTGCCATCGGAGGAAACCCCGAGGCCGCAGCCGTATCCGGAGTCAACATCACCAGAAACATCATGGGCGTCTATCTGATCGCCGGCGTGCTTTACGGCATCGCCTCCTTCCTCGAGGCCGGCCGCATCCAATCGGTAACCACAAGCACAGGGCTGAACTACGAGCTCGACGCGATCTCGGCATGCGTCATCGGCGGCGTATCCCTGGTGGGCGGCGTCGGCACCATACCGGGCGTGCTGATCGGCGTGGTTATTTTACAGGTCATCAACTACAGCTTATACTACCTGGGTGTCAACGCCTACCTGCAGTACATCATCAAGGGCTTGATCATCATCCTGGCGGTATCGATAGACGTCAGAAAATATCTGGCGAAGAAATAGGTCGGAACATCCGCGCTATATGGGAAAGGAGGCTGTGTTATGAACAAATTGCCCGGGGCGCAAAATTCCTCCGGCGATCCGGCCGGAGCCGAAAAGCCGGCCCCGCCTGCGCAGCCCAGGCCAACGGTCAGGGATCATCTGTATAAGAACATCCATATTTCCGTCAAAAGCCTGGATATTTTCATCAAAGTGGTGGTATGCCTGCTTGCCGTCCTATTTATATATTCGGTGATAAAAAGGTAGCATAAGCGCTCCTGCAGAGGTACGCTTCCCTCCCCTGATTTCGGACAGCTTGAAGCCTTGTTTCATCACAAGGCATTTATTGACACATTCGGCGCACGTCCTGGATTTCATTTCCTTCTATCCCACACCAAGTAACAAATCCCGAAATGATTATTCAGGATCCGGGCCTCTCAAAACCCCTGAGAGGCCCGGAAGCCGTATTGGGCTATATATCGCTGAGCGACAGCTTTCTGGTGTGCTCGATCTTTTTCCAGCTGGTGGTCTTTTTAAAGAGACATACGATATTGATAGGAAGCCAGCTGGCAATAAAGAACCATGAAGTCAGTATTCCCCCCAGCATTTTACGTATGCCCTTCCTTTCCATCATAACCGCAATTACGGCTATAATCACCGACATCAGATATGACCCTTCCATAGACATGAATAGCTCGAAAAAAATGTCCTTCTGCGGAAACAGACTATAGCTGATGTTGGAAATGGTCAGAGCTATAGTCAGCATTAGCGATGCAAAACTCAGTATCTGCATGTAAGGCGTAAGAAACAGCAATATCAGATCGGCGCTGGCCATACTTTTTCTGCTTACCGTATTCAGCGCCAGGGGCCCGGCATATGTACGAAAGCACTGCTGAATTCCTGTGGACCAGCGCATGCGCTGATCCCAGGATTGTTTTAAAGTAATGGGCTGCTCGTCATAAACGATGGCATTCTGCACCCAATGGACGGTTATCCCCTTCAGTGTGCACAGCGCGGTGAATTCAAGATCCTCGGTCATGGTCTTGGTATTCCAGCCGCCAAGCTGTCTGATCGTATCCGCGCTGACCATAAATCCTGTGCCGGTTATTATGGCGGACAGCCCCAGGATGCTTCTGGCACGGTTGTACAGCCCGTTGACGCAATAATAATAGATCGAATGGCAGGAGGCGATGACGGAATCCCTGGGATTTTTGCTGTCCTTATAGCCCTGGGCAACCCTGGCTCCCGCGCAGAGAGCGTCGTTCATGGCCTTCAGGAAATTGGGCCCGACCAGATTGTCCGCGTCAAAAATGCAGAACGCGTCAAAATGATCTTTTTTCTTGAATATATAATCAAACGCAAAAGCTAACACCTGACCCTTTGATTTTACCTTTTCAGTACAATCCAGAATGGTGGCTCCGGCTTTTTGTGCTACTTCTCCGGTATTGTCGGTACAGTTGTTCGGTATGACGATGATCTCGAAAAGCTCCGACGGGTAATCCTGCTCCTTCAGGCTCTGTACCAGATTCCCAATAACCTCGGCCTCATTCCTCGCGGCGATGATAGCCGCAAATCTGTGCTTGCGGCCGGCTTCACCGTACGGCACGGATTTTTTAATAAATGCAAAGACGGATGTAATAAGATAATAAGCTGCGTACAAAACAAAAACAAAACTGAAAAGCCATAAAATTTTAGTCAAAACCGATATAAAATTCATTATTATATCTCCCTTGATAGTACTATACCAAATGAACATAATATAAACAAGTTTAACTATATAGGTTTACCCGTCAAGTAATTCAATCCTTTAACAATAAGGAGGATAACGACATAAATTATATATCATTAGAAGGGTAATGAATATATTTGCTATTCCAATTTTTACATTCAAAGGGTAAAATGTTATCATAATTTCCTTTTTTACATGAATATATAGGAGGTCGGAAATGGACGCGATACAAGCTATCAAATCAAGGGTAAGCATCCGAAAATACAAGAATATCCCCGTTCCGGAAGAGATACTGACAGAAATCGTGGACTGCGGCCGGACAGCCCCGACAGGGTATAACCATCAGCCGTGGGTATTTGTCGTGATAACGGATCAAGTCCTGCGGAACAAGATCTCTCAGGCAGCCACCTATGGAAAGTTTATTACCGATGCGGGGGCGTGTATCGCCGTATTCTGCAACAAAACCAAGGAAACGATCCTTGAGGATGCCTGCGCCGCCACCGAGAACATAATTATTGCCGCTCAGTCGTACGGCCTTGGAACCTGCTGGGTCAACTCCTATAAAAAATCGCATTCCGAAGAGATCAAGCAAATGCTTGACTGCCCCCCGGAATATGAATTGATTACGCTTATTGCCATAGGATACCCGGATGAAGCCAAGAAGACTCCGAAGAAATCACTGGACGAGGTCTTGAGATGGAATAGGTTTTAATACGCAAATTTCAAAAAAAGCGGCAAGCGGCTCCGGAAGATATCTCCCGGAGCCGCTTGTCCTTTTATTTTTTATCTGGAAAGCAGGCCGTATAACACCTGTACTGCTTCCGCTCTTGTGGAGGTTGCTTTTGGATTCAGGCTTCCCTTATCTCCCGAAACAACTCCGGTTTCTACAAACAGCTTCATGGCCTCATTCGCATGGCTGGCAATTTGCGCTGCGTCGTTGAAATCCTTAAGGCTCTTGCCGCTTGCGCCTGCCGGCAGCTCGCCCAGCTTGTCCAATGCGCGGTACAGGATGGTAAACATGTCCTCACGGCTGATGGTAGCTTCAGGCGCATATTTGTTCTGTCCCATACCGGATATCAGTCCAAGGCGCTTGGCAGTCCCCAGGTATTTGGTATAGTACCTGCTGCCCGCATCCGCAAAGTTGTCGGTTACTGTTGCATCAGCCTCGATGCCATAGGCCTTCATCACCATGATAAGGAAATCGGCACGGAGCACGTTGCTTGCAGGCGCGAACCTGCCGCCTTCACCGCTGACGATGCCTCTCGCCGACATGAAGCCTACAGCCTTGTTATACCAGGCATTTGCCGCAACATCGGTGAAGTTGACTTCATTGTATCCGATGACGTATTGCGAGAAGTGCGGCGTCCTGAAGTTTACTGTTCCCGTTGCAGGATTGTATTCTCCCCTGACGGGCACCAGGTTTCCAGTGCCGTCGATGTAGTAAACGACAATAGAATTCTCCTTCTCGCCGGGCTTTAAGGTATAAGGTATGCTGACCTCGGCATCTCCGCCGCCAAAGTCGGATATCCGGGTATTGCCTGCCTTGACGGAGAATTCGAATACCGGTCTGTCGCCAACCTCCGCCTGAACCTCGGGCGCCAGCGCGCCAGCCTCGACCCTGGTGATGCCGATGGAGATATTTCCGGCATTTGCCGCACCGCTGATGGTTTCTACCGCCTTAGCGTTAAAGGTTATTGTTCCGATTCCGGTGGCCACGTTCAAGTCTGATTTTGAAGTATCCGCCAGCTGCTTGAAGGCATCCCTCGGAATTTCGACTTCAACCGCTTTCGCACTTGCAGCTGATTCCACTTTGATCTCAACCACTGCTTTTTGCCCGGAAGCTTCGGCCTCCTTCGCTTTGTCAGCCAGGGTCTTTAAGGCGCCTGCCTCGACCTTTGCGGCAGCTTTGCCTGTTGCCGGGTCCGTCGTTGCCTTTACCGAAGCGGATACCGTCGTGGTATTGCCGTCCTTCGTTGTTTTAGACTCCGATGTAGCCTGAGTTGAAGGTGCAGGCGTCACACTGCCTCCGCCACTGCTTCCACCGGTGTAAGTGAAATCAGCTTTTATGACGGTGTCTTTGTCGGACATGGTAAATACTGTTGTCGCACTGGTTTTGTCGATAAATATACCGCCGCCGCTGGTTGTCCAGCCGCTGAAGGTATAGTTCGAGCCCGCAGCAGCCGCGATACTTATGACGTCACCGTATGCATAGCTTCCGCTTGCGCCCGCTTTTATGGTTCCCCCGGCGCCTGCGGTAATGGTTAATGAGAATTTCTTATCTTTAAGCGTATCCAAAAGCGTCATATACTGATTCAATTGTTCTGCCTTTTTCACAAGCAGCTTTTGGGCGTCTGTCAGCGCCGTATACGTGTCGTAAATCGCCTTGACCGTACCGTAATCCTTCATACTCAGATGAGCGGCGTCCGGCAGGTATCCCATGCGGATGTCGACAGCCGCGGGCTCCATTGCCTCCAAACGGGTAACGCGGGAAGCCGTCAGCGAAGCTCTCTGCTCCGGCGTAAGCGCATTCACAAGATCACGCATGCGCTTGATATAGATGGCGTCGGAAAGCGTTGAGCCGCCGCCTTTGTTCTCGGCGGAGCGGGCTCCGTCGAAGCGCTGTCCCACGAGGTTGTTTGAGCCGGTCCTGGACAGATAGTTCAGCAGTCCGTTCACCGTGCTTGCTTTTTCAGCGTCCGTCATCAACGAAGGGAAGGTGAGCGGGTCCTTGATGGAGAAATTGACCCATGCAATGCCCACGTTCTGTTTCGGATTCGTCGCTTCAGCCATCTTTATCCCCAGGCTTTTGATAACCGGGTCGTCAAATGCGTAGTACCATTCCCTGTCAGGCTGGTAGCCGATTTGATAAATGACATCGTTGTTCGGATAGTAGTCCGCAAAAAGCTTGAATTCACGGGCAAACCCCATAACGGCGCCGTCGGCTACGTCAGGCTCGTCATATACGCCGCCCGATTCGCCGTCGATCGAGCCGAAGCTCTGGCTGTCGTCGCAGAAGATGAGCTTTTCACCGGAGCCGTTCCCTCCGCGGTAGGTGGTCGGCAGCCAGGTTGCTGCATAATGCTTCAGGACCAGCTGCATGCCGGGACCCCAGGTAGTATACAGATGCTCGTTCCAGTCTTTTGCTGTCTCGTCGGTTACCGGGATTCCGGAATCCTCATCTACGCCCCAGTACCACTCGACGTCAACGGCAAAGCCCTTCACGCATTTGTGGTCTTTGACGTTGAACACGTCATAGTAAACGTCCATGAGCGTTTTCATGTCGGCGAAGGCAGACTCGACCTGCAGGTATACATAAATGTTGTGCTCGTCGAAATAGTCGAGGTATACCTCCTGCTCCAGCTGATTTGCGGCTTTCTTCCTGAAGAAGATATTCTCGTTCAGCCATTCCGCTTCCGTCTTCCCCATATACTTGCCGTCGGCATCCTTGATATCGTCGAAATTCCTGTCGATACGGCAGGAGCCCGCCGGCCCGTCCCCGCCTCCAAGCATTCCGGTGATCCATATATAGGTAGACTGGGTGTTCGGGAAGTAGCTCTGCATCGTATTGTCAATAAACTGCCAGTTTTCAGTTGTCAGGTTCGTCCCGTAGCTGGTGCAGCGGGTGCCTGCGAACTTGATGTTGGAAGGTACGATGTCATTTTTTCCTTCCGCTTTTTTGAGCACTTCATAATTCGTTACGATTGACTTCTGGTTGGCAGTCAGCGCATCGTATGCAGCTCTTACAGCTTCAACCTCAGCCCCCACGAGGGGATCCATGGCTGCGATTTGGCCCTGCACGACTTTTGCCGTGTCGTAGTCCGCTTGGAAGGACGGCCCCAGCTTCTCGCTGTTGTACGTGCTCATGGCTTCCAGCCATCCGTGGTTGGTGACAAGCTCTTTTTGTTCGTCGGTCATGCCGTCGTATTGCTCTTCCAGTACCCAGAGGCCGAGCGCGCGGGCATGGTCGACAGGAGCTTCGGAGTTGCCGGTGTACATATCGGCGATCCAGAAATTGAGAATTTTTGCTTCCGCAACTTCCAATGCCTCAAGGTTGGAGCCGGTCGGGGCATTCTCTACCGCCGGTTTATTTGCATTGGAAAGCTTATCGTAAAGCCTTCTTGCCAGAACAACGGCTTCACGGTCACGGATCGATTGAACGTTCAGGGCCGCGATCGCATTGATTACCGTCGATGCCTGAGCCGGTACCGCCAATGCCGTGATTGCAAAATTTACAGGAACCGTATCTTTTATTACATCTGGTCCTGATGGAGCACTATCTGTTAAGGTAATTGTGCCCGTGGCGCTACCTGCTTTTCCGGCCACTGCATTTGTTTTGGCAAATGCCACCGTGAATTCCGCCGTAACGCCGGTGTTTGCAATCGCTGCGTTTACTGCCGCCAATACGTCTGCCGCCGTTGTCGCATTGGTTGCCGTAAAGCCTGCCAGTGCGCCTGCCGCTGCCGTCTTAGCTTTTGCAAACAAAAGGCTCCTGTATTGCTTCAATTGATCGGCATTCTGCACGAGCAGCTTTTGGGCGTCTGTCAGCGCCGCATAGGTGTCGTAAATCGCTTTGGTCGTGCCGTAATCCTTCAGGCGCAGATGGTCGACGTCCGGCAGCTGTTTAAAGCGGATGTCGACAGCCGCGGGCTCCATTGCTTCCAGGCGAGTGATACGGGAAGCCGTCAACGCAGCTCTTTGCCCCGGCGTCAGTGCATTTACAATATCACGCATGCGCTTGATAAAGATCGCGTCGGAAAGCGTTGAACCGCCCCCGCCGTTCTCAACGGAGCGGTCGCCGTCAAAACGTCGTCCCACAAGGCTATTTGTGCCTGATTTCGACAAATAGCCGAGTAAACTGTTCACAGTGCTTTTTATATCGTCGTCCGACATCAACGATGGGAAGGTGAGCGGGTCCTTGATGGAGAAGTTGACCCAGGCTATGCCTACGTTCTGCCCTGGGTTCGTCGCTTCAGCCATCTTTATTCCCAGGCTTTTGATAACAGGATCGTCAAATGCATAATACCATTCCCTGTCAGGCTGGTAGCCAATTTGATAGATAACGTCGTTGTTCGGGTAGTAGTCCGCAAAAAGCTTAAATTCGCGGGCAAACCCCATAACGTCGCCGTCGGCTACGTCATTCTCATCATATACGCCGCCGGATTCGCCGTCGATCGAGCCGAAGCTCTGGCTGTCATCGCAGAAGATGAGCTTTTCACCGGAGCCGTTCCCGCCGCGGTAGGTGTTCGGCAGCCAGGTTGCGGCGTAGTGCTTCAGGAGCAATTGCATGCCGGGGCCCCAGGTATTATATAAATGCTCGTTCCATTCTTTTGCCTTTTCGTCCGTTACCGGGATTCCGGAATCCTCCTCTACGCCCCAGTACCACTCAACGTCAACGGCAAAGCCCTTCACGCATTTGTGGTCTGCAACATTGAACACGTCGTAGTAAACGTCCATGAGTGTTTCCATGTCGGCGAAGGCAGACTCGACCTGCAGGTAAACATAAATGTTGTGCTCATCAAAATAGTCAAGGTAAGCTTCCTGTTCCATTTTGTTTGTGCCTATTTTCTTGAAATAAACATTCTCGTTCAGCCATTCAGCCTCTGTTTTCCCCTTGTACCTGCCGTTGGCGTCCTTGATATCGTCGAAATTCCTGTCAATACGGCATGAGCCCGCCGGCCCGTCGTTGTTCCCCAGCATTCCGGCAATCCATACATAGGTAGACTGGGTGTTCGGGAAGTAACCCTTCATGGTGTTATCTATGAACTGCCAGTTCTCAAGTGACAGGTTCGTACCGTAGCTGGTGCTGCGGGTGCCTGCGAACTTGATGTTTGAGGGTACGATGTCATTTTTGCCTTCCGCTTTTTTGAGCACTTCATAATTCGTTACGATGGTCTTCTGGTTGGCAGTCAGTGCGTCGTACGCGGCTCTCACCGTTTTGACCTCGGAATCCGAAGAAGGATCCATGGCTGCTATCTGAGCCTGTACGACCTTTGCCGTGTCGTAATCCGCTTTGAAGGACGGCCCCAGCACCTCGTTGTTATATGTGCTCATGGCCTCCAGCCATCCGTGATTGGTGACAAGCGCCTTCTGATCATCGTTCATGCCATCGTACTGCTCTTCCAATACCCAGAGGCCCAGAGCGCGGGCATGGTCGACAGGGGCACCGGAATTGCCGGTGTACATGTCGGCTATCCAGAAATTGAGGATTTTTGCTTCGGCAGCTTCCAATGCCACAAGGTTGGAGCCGGCCGGTGCATTCCTGACAAGCGTCTTATTGGCGCTGGAAAGCTTATCGTAAAGCCTTCTTGCCAGGACAACCGCTTCACGGTCATGGACCGACTGAACGTCCAGGGCTTCAATCGCATTGATCACCGTGGATGCCTGAGTCGGTAACGGCAATGCCGCAATTGCAAGATTGAGTATTATTGCTTCGGTTGCCGAATTGGCACTGTTTGTCAAGGTAATCGTGCCCGTTATACTTCCCGGCGTTCCGGCCGCTGCGTCTGTTTTTGCAAACGCTACCGTAAATGCTGCCGTTATATTAGGGTTTGTAATCACTGTATTTATTTCCGCCAATATGGCTCCCGCCGTTGTCGCGTTGGTCGCTGTAAAGCCTGCCAATACGCCTTCCACCGCCGTCTTGGCTTCTGCCAGCGTTTGTGTTGGCGCCGGTAACGCTGCGATCACAAGATTTACCGAGATTGCCTCTGTGGCCGGCCCAACGCTGTTTGTCAGGGTTATTTCGCCTGTAATACTTCCTGCTGTCCCAACCACTGCGT
>JAEZJL010000272.1 GCA_023415815.1 Bacillota bacterium
CTATATGACGCCCCGCAATTACAGGCGGTTCCTGGAATGCTTCGTGCAGCTCGAGGCCGGTAAATACGAAATCCAGGAGCAGGGAAAGGTCGGCGGCATGCTAGAGCTTTCCAAGGTCAGGATGAATGGCACCACATATATCGAACCGCTGTACCGCGGTAAAGACATGCATCACGGTATCTTTATAGACATTTTCATGCTGCACAATTGCCCTGACAATATGCTGCTCCAGTTAATGCAATACTTCTGGTCGAAATACGTCGACGTATTGAGCCTGGCGCACAAGGGCTATTCGCGCCGCAAAGGCGCGGCGGGGCTTCTGGTGAGGCTTTTCAGGCGGCTGCCTGAAGATTTCCTTAAAAAATACGCCATGGGGCGCGTATACGGGTATGACCAAAAAAAGACCGGTTACTACTGTAATTTTTTTGGAAAAGCAAGATTCTGGCAGGGGAAGTATGCAAGGGGGATTTTTGGGACCCCGGCGGATGTGGATTTTGAAACAATAAAGCTCATGGCGCCCGAGCGGCTGCATGAATTTTTGAAGCAGCGCTTCGGGGATTATATGAAAACGCCCTCGCCCGAACGCATCAAATGGGAGCAGCATGCGGAGCTGTGGGATGTTGACACGGATTTCCGGGAGTATATGAAAGGCGGAGCTGCGTGATGAAAAAAATAATAATAACCGCCGATGACTACGGAATGTGCCAGCCTGTGGATACGGCAATAGAAGAATGCATCGCCGCCGGCGCGGTCACAACGACAAATGTGCTCCTTAACATGGAGACACCCGGCAATGCCGGGCTTTTGAGGACCAGGTACCCGAATATTTCCGTAGGCATCCATTGGAATGTTACCGCCGGAAAGCCTCTGCTGGCGCCTGACAGGATTCCTTCGCTCGTTGACGGAAGCGGCGGCTTCTTCCCTTTAGGAGAGTTTAAAAGGCGGATGTGGAGAGGGACGATCGATAAAAAGCATCTGGAAGCGGAATTACAGGCCCAGTACAGGGCGTTTTACGAGCTGTGCGGCAGGCCGGACTACTGGAATACGCACGAAAATTCGGCGCTCTGCCTGAGGGCCTTCAATGTGTTCAGCAAGCTCGCAAAGGGGTACGGAATACCGGCTACGAGGAACTTCCGGCGGGTCTATATCGATATCCGTTCTGTCCCGCCCGGAAGATGGATGAAGGAACTCAGCCATAAGGTGGCGGTTGACCTGTGGTTTGGAGTGCTTTTGAAGAAAAAATACGTCATGCCCGACGCCCGTCTTTTTCCATTCAGGACGGACAGTAAATACGAGAAGGATAAGCTCATATGCGCTTTGAATAAGAGCAGATACAGGTCTGTCGAGATAGTAGCCCACCCTGCAGCTGCTTCGGAGCATAAATTCTTCGGAAACCTCAGTAAGGACAGGCTGGACGAATACGCCTTTTTCTCGAATGACGCACTGCGCGGCCTATTTGAAAAGAATGGCCTTAGCCTGACCAATTTTGCCGGTTTAAGCGGCTGAGAGGCAACAAAAATGAGCAGAATAGAAGTTTTAATCGCGGCTATGAATCAGACGGACGACAGCCTGTACGACAAATTGAGGCTGCAGACGGACGCCGTAATAGCAAATCAGACGGACAGCTGCTGGTATAAGGAATACGAACGTGACGGAAGCCTGGTAAAAATCGTTTCAACAGCCGGGCGCGGCGTGGGAAGGAACAGAAACATTGCACTGCTGAACGCCTCCGCCGACATATGCATCCTGGGAGATCAGGACCTTTTATATGCCGAAGGCTATCCGCGGATGGTGGACGAAGCGTTCGGACAGCTTCCGGACGCCGATGTTATTGTCTTTCATATCGTAAACCTCAAAAATCCGAGCAAAAGGATAATAACCGGCGTCAGAAGGGTAGGATATTTTAATTTTGCGCGTTATGGAACGTGCCGCATGGCCTTCAGGCGCGAGAGCATACTGAAGGCGAACATATGGTTTTCTCTGCTCTACGGGGGAGGCGCCAGGTATTCTTCGGGCGAGGATACTCTTTTCCTTGGAGAAGCATACAGGAAGGGCCTGAAAATATACACTCATCCGGGTAAGATTGCGGATGCGGTCCAGGAGACCTCGACCTGGTTTAACGGGTATACTGAGAAGTTCTTCATTGATAAAGGAGTCCTGCTTGCCAACCTTTTTCCAAGGATGAAATATGCGGTAGGGCTGAAAATGGCCTTCAGGTTCAGGAAAGAAAGCGCTTTTTCCTTCCTGACCATAATCAGGCTGATATTCAGCGGAATAAAGGAATTTAAAAAAGCCGGAGATATGAACAGGTTTTCTGCCCGCCGGAGGTTTTCGGCAAATATAAACTCGGGAGCATGAGCTATGGCAAGTCTTATATTTATAACAAGCAGCTACCTGCCCTCTCCGGATGCAAACGGCGCATGTGTTTCGCAAGTGGTCGCACAGCTGCGGAAGGAAGGGCACCGGGTAATATGCATCTGCACAAAAAATGACGGCCAATCGGATTACGAGATGTGTGACGGAGTTGAAATTTACAGGGTCAAAAAGACCTTATACTCCCTGCTGCTTGAGAAGTACAGGGAAAACGGCGGCAAAAGACTACTCCTGGGGATATTGACATTGTTGAGGCGGATACGCTCGCTCATACTGCTGCCGGTATTTCCGAACACCGAGCCGCGAAGGGCGGGAGAAATATACAGGCTGGTCGAGTCGATTGCCGGTAAGAGGGCGATCGACTGTGTTATCGGGGCGTTCAGGCCGTTTGAAGGGGTGAACGCGGCAATCAGAATAAAGAAAAGGTATCCCGGGATCGTCTGCGGCGGCTATTATCTGGATATTATGAAGGGCTCTGCCGTTTCCAGGCTGCTTCCGCAAAAAATGTATTCCAGGCTCTGTGACAAAAGAGAGCTGAAAATATTCGGCAGGCTTGATTTTGTGCTAATGGCCGAGGCCGGCCCGCGTATATACGGGACCCCGTTTTTTAAAGGGGTCGAGGAAAAAATCCGTTATATAAATTTCCCGCTGCTCAGGAATATCACCGAAGAAGCCCATCGGACAGCCGTATACGATAAGGAGTACCTCAATATAGTCTATGCCGGTTATCTGGACA
>JAEZJL010000288.1 GCA_023415815.1 Bacillota bacterium
GACTTCGACATGGACCTTGCCGTACAGCAGTCCAACGAAAATCCGGTATTTTATGTCCAGTATGCTCATGCGCGCATCTGCAGCATGCTGAAGCTCCTGGAGGGCGAAGGCGCGGCGGTGCCGCGGCCTGAGGAGGTAAACTCCCGCCTGCTTGCCGCTCCTGAGGAAAAGGAGCTCATAAGGAGGCTTGCCGAATATCCGGATGAGATAAGGATTTCTGCCCAGACGCTGGAACCGAGCAGGCTGACTAGGTATGTCACAGACGTAGCCTCCCTGTTCCACAGCTTTTACAACGCCTGCCGTGTAAAGGGCGAGGAAGAGGGGCTGATGAAGGCAAGGCTGCTGCTGGTGGACTGCACAAGGATAGTCATACGCAATGTGCTGAAAATTCTTAATATCAGTGCGCCCGAGAGAATGTGAAAAACGCTGTTTCGCCCCGTAATCCTGAGGGACTTCAAATATTAAAATAAGGCACAGGTGCCCGATACCTTTGAGGCTTCAACTGTGTTATTTTTCAAAAGGCGAGGGGGAGTCGATACCCCCTCGCCTTTACTTCAGAATGCTATGGGCCTGTCATTCTTTGTTCTTGCAAAGCGCATGCATCCCATGCCGAATCTTGAAGCCTTAAGGCCTTTCCTTCCCAATTCCGCATATTGCATAAACGAAAACGTGTTTTATCGGACTGGCTTTCCACAATTGGCTCGCGTCAGCCAAAGGTTTTGTTTGAATATTGCCTTAATTTTATTTATAATACTGGAAAGAGTTACAAAAAAGGTCCGCATCGCCGAAATTTTTCGGAACCACTTTGAAGCGGCGCCGTATGCTCCCCGTCCCGTACCGGCATGTCCCGGGCGGAGTGATAAGGCATAAAAACAGAGAGGCAGACACCGGGTTGGAAAAGGCTCGTCTGCAATATAAAATAAAACTCCCGGACCCCCTTTAAAGGTAAACTCTGAGCCCCAAAAAGCCGATATAGATTACGGACCCATATCCGGAAGCAGACGGACCGGATAATTTTGACACAAAAGGGGACAAGCCTTAATGAGCGTTAAGCACAAAAAGATAAAAAAGATCTGCCTGCCTCTCATCATAATTTCAGCGTTGCTTTGCACAGCCTTGCCCTCGGGCATTTCGGCGGCCGAGACGACGGAGAGCGTCTTCAAGGGAGATGCAAAAGCTGCTGTGATTCTGAAAAATCTGGACTTTCCAGATGTCAGGAGCTCCGATACCTGGGCGAAGAACGCGATATATGAAGCTGGCGCGCTTGAAGTAATCAAGGGCTTGAAAAACATGGACAGGCGCTTCGGGCGTACCGACGTCCTTTCGAAGGAAGAGGCCCTCGCCCTTGCTTACAGGGCGGCCGGAAGGGAGGCCGAGGCGCAGCAGCTTGGAGAGAACCTGAATAACGGGCGCGCAGCGGCGGATAAAAAGACCGACCCTGTTGCGGTATGGTCCGACGGTTTTTTACAGCTGGCTGCGAATGAAGGCCTCATAACCCAGCAGCAATTGACAAACGCTATGGATACCGATCAGGCTTCCCTCGAAGCGACGGATTTTATCAGGGCCGCTCCGGCGCAGCGGCAGGAGATGGCCGCCTGGCTCGCGAGAACGCTGGGGCTTCAGCCCGTGCGCGGCCAGCAGAACCTGTTCAATAGCTATACGGACTGGCGGACTGCCGATCCCGACAAGATACCGTATATAGAAGCGGCGCTGCAAAACGGCATAATGAGCGGCAGCGGAAACGGGCGTTTCAGCCCGGCACAGGCGGTCACAAGGGAACAGGCCGCTCAAATCGTTAAAAACGCCGAAAGCCAGGTGCTTACGGCGCTCAAATATAAAAAAAATATGGGCATGGTGGAGGGCTTTTCGGCCGTCAGCGACTACAGCGGCGGAGACAAGGCGGACCTGAGGGCGATCCGTATACGCAGCACTAACGGAAAGCTTCATGAAATCCGCGTATCGCCGCCTCCATCCACGGGAGGCGGCAAGAACGAACAGGCAGGGACGCCGGCGCCAGGTAACGGGCAGGAGATCGTCGTATACAGGAACGGCGATATAGGAAACAGCAGCCTGCTCAAAGCGGGAGACAGGCTTGAATATATAACCAATGCGGACAATATCGTCAAATTCGTCAACGTCATATCGAATACCAACGACGTGACCTATGTTGCCGCCCAGGTGAAGAGCCTGGACGCCGAGAACCAGCTCATAAACGTACTTCAGCTTTTAAAGCTCGATTATCCCGATATAAAAGCTCTCAAGCGGGACGTCAGCTTCTCGGCGGGCAGCGACGCCGTAAATGCGACTTACAGATATTCCGCGAATCCCACTGTGACAATCAACGGCGCAAAAGCCGATATAAAGGATATAACGCCCGATTCGGCGATCATACTGACCATAGCCGGCAACAACATGGTGACGGCCATACAGTCCGTCGATCTGGGCATCAATGCCGAAGAGAAGAATATCGTAAGGGGCATAGTAGAAGAGAACAACCCGCAGCTGGGTTACATAACCCTCTACAACGAGGACGGCAGCGGCATAGGGAAGACCGCGGCCAGCCAGCTCGCAGCGGTAAGGACATACAGCTATATTGACCAGAACAGGCTTGAGATTTTGCGGAACCACGACCCGGCAGAGGTTGAAAGCATACAGACCGGAGACACCGCATACCTGAGGCTGGACGAAGACGGCAATATCGTCTCCATCAGCGCTGCCGACAACTATACCGTAATGTACGGCAGGATACTCTCCAGGCAGTCCGGAGACTTAATCGTGCAGTACGACAACGGCAGCCAGTACATTTTGAAGCCCAACAGCGACGTCCTTGTGATACAGGATAAAAAGCTCACCAGCCTGAAGGCTTTAAAGGACGGGGACAGGGTCAGGCTGCTGCTGAACAGGAACAGCGCATCTACCGATCTCAAGGAGATCACGATAGAGGGCAATGAGCATTTCATCAGCAACATATATAAAGGGATCATATCCAATCTAGACGACATATCCGACAAGATATCCGTGCTGAATCTCCAGACCTTCAACAAGGGAAAATGGGACAAGACCGACCGCAAGGGCTTCACCGCAATACCCCTGTCATCCGGCTACAGCATATATTACGGCGACAGGCAGATGGACATGCGGAACGCCAACAAACTGCTCAGCTCCAACGAGGCTTACATAGCCGTGGAGAGGGATTACGGCGGTACGGAGAAGGCTGTCCGCATTTCCTACAGGAACAGCGACGATACCGAGGTGCCGTATAAGGACAGTATCACAAGCACAGTGTCGGGATCGGGAAGCTTCGGGCTCCTCAAGGAGTTCAAGCAGGTGAAATACGATGCCGGAAGCATCATCGTAAAATACGGCAGGCTGGTCTCCGGGAACAGCCTTGCCAATAACGACAGCGCATATATGGCGGTCAACAGAAGCTATGGCAGCGGCGACCTGAATGCCGGCGTAGTCAAGGTCGACGAGGCCTCCGCCGGGTCGGGCAATCTGTACAGGGCCAGGATCAAAAAGATCACCGACAACCAGGAATTCACGGTGGAGTCCTTCTCACAGCTTACAGGAAACGAATGGAAATACTACAACACGCCCAAAACCTTCAGGCTGACCTTCAACACGAGGCTGCTGGGCGACGAGGGATTGCTGAACATCAGAGACTTCACGGATTTCGGCGAGGACAGCTATATAGACCGGGTAGTGTATATAATGGCGGAGGGAACGGATGCGCTTCTTATAAGCACCGCGCCTTACGGCAGCGTGAGCGTAAGGGGCGCCATATACGAAATGACGGGGGCCGAAACAGGCGAGGAGGGTACTATGACCAAGGAACCCGACGGCCTGGTGCTCAGAAATGTAAAGACATACAACACCACTACCTTTACATGGACCGACGACAAGGCCATGACCCTCGGAATACTGCCGAATACCATAATAACAAAGAACGGCCGGATAATAAGTCCATCCGAAATCAAAAAGGGAGATACGGTCACCGTTATCAGGAAGGACGCCGCGGCAACGGGGGACGCCTGTATAATAACGGTGGAATGAGATATGACCGGAGGTGGGGGAGCATGAAAAGAATTGCCGTAATTGTATTGAGCATTATCCTGGCCCTGGGCGCAATGCCCGCCGGAGCCGTTTTCGCGCGCGAAGGGGACTCCGGGTACGAGGGAGGCATTTCGTCGGGTGAGGTTCCGGGCAAAACGACCATGGACTATCAGGAGATGTGCTTTGTTTCAGGTGAGCCGATATTATTGAAGGGGACGCTCACTGTCAGGAAGCAGATGAGACAGGACAAAATAACCTCCACATATACCTACTCCCTTAGAAATGCCGATAAGGCGGCTACTCTTTCGAGGGTGCTGAATTTTACCACCACCCGCACCACCAAGGATAACGGACAGATAGTTGAGGAGACCTCATACAGCAGGACTCCGACCGAAACGATAAAAATCGGCAATACGACTTATTCATTGAAAAGCAATGACTTTACCCGCTCAAGCCTGGTGGATCCCAAGCCTGCGATCAATTACTTTGCGGGCAACGCATGGGGCAGGAAGGTCTATCAGGCAGGGACGGCGGCAAACGGAGGCACCGTTGCCGTCGAATGCACGGGCAGCTTCTACGGGTACGACCAGTATTGGGGGACCGCCGAGGTGGAGGTGCTGAACTATACGATCGAGAGCGACAAGAGGAATAACGACGGAGCGGATAAATGGGGCGGCACGGCCAGGGTCACACTCTCTTCAACAATTACAAACCAGCTCAAATACTACGAGAACCAGCCGGACCAGATAAGCTTTGACGGCGGTTATGTCCTCATCCAGCATAACAACAGCATTCTTGAATACACAAGCAGCCTGCCTGAATTCGACGCCGCGGGAGTAGCCACCGACCATGTCTTAACAAAGTCCGACAGTCTGCAGATAGAAACCTTTCCGGTGCAAAAAAGACTGCTGGCCGTGGATCTCAGCGGTATAAGAGGCCACTGGGCGGAGGACGATTTCAAGCTTATGTACGGCCTTGAGGTGTTCAAAGGGGATGGACGGAGCCTGAAGCCCGACCAGTATATAACGAAAGCCGAGTTTGCAGCGGCGATCGTGCAGGCGGCAAAGGCGGTGCCCGCAGACCCGGCCCTGGCGCCAAAGCTTACGCCGGCAGGAAACCAAAATAACGCCAAACAGCCCGTTGTTTCGCCCTTTGACGATGTTTCCATCGAGAATACCTATTTTAATCAAATTAACGACGCATACAAGCGGGGGCTGTTGTCGGGGAAGGGCAAAAACCTTTTCGGACCGAACGATACCATAACGGTGGCGGAAGCGCTCGCCATCTTCATCAGGGCTGTAGGGCTTGAATCCCTTGCGCCTTCGCCCCAGGCCGTCACGAATTTCAGGGACAACGACCTCATACCTCCCTATGCCAGGAATTCGGCCTACGTCGCCGAGAAGATCGGGCTGGTGCAGGGCGACGAAAGGGGCTATCTCAGGCCCGGAGACAAGCTGACGAAGGCAAGGACGGCCGCGATGCTGAAGAGCTTTATAACATATATGCAGGATGGAATCAAACAGGATTACAGGGACAGGATAGTAAATTATTAGACAGTCTAATTTTTCAAAAAGAGGAATAGGATATGAATAAACTGCTTCCCAAAAGGATATATAAAGCTTTAATCGCACTGCTTCTCACAGCTCTCCTTCTTCCAGGCCCGACCGCTTTTGCGGCGGATGCGGCGGACGGAGGCAAAAATCTTGATTATCTCAAAAGCGTCATGGATATGATCGTTGAGCAGTACAAGGGGCAGCTCACAGAAAGCCAGCTGATACAGGGCGCTGTGGCCGGGATGCTCAATTCGCTGGACAAATACACGACGTTTTTCACACCGGAGGAAGCCGAGAGCTTTATGGGCTCCGTAGGCGGCAGGATCACCGGGATCGGAGTCACTCTCCAGCAGAACGGCGAGTATATAACGGTGATCGAGGTTTTTCAGGGCTCCCAGGCCCAGATAGCCGGAATCAGGCAGGGGGATAAAATCGTCGAAGTCGATGGGAAAAGCCTTATAGGCAAATCCACCGACGACGCCGTCTCGCTCATCAAGGGCAAATACGGGACAAGGGTCAGGCTTTGCATATCGAGGGACGGTGGCCGGGAGCTCCGGTATTACGATATGCAGAGGAAAACGGTCAAAGTCAGTCCGGTAAGCTATGAAGTGCGGGACGGCATAGGTTATATAAAGCTGGATTCGTTCAACGAGAATACGGAAGAATACATAAACGCCGCCCTGGAAGAGCTGGACAATAAAAATGTGACCAGGCTGGTGCTCGACCTGAGGGACAATCCCGGGGGCGAGGTGGACCAGGCCGTTGCCGTTGCCCGGAATTTTGTGCCGCGCGGACGTATAACCACTCTGGACTATAAATCCGAGGCCAGCACGGACATTGTTTACGAATCCAATCTGGATGCCCCGAGGTACAAGCTGGCCGTGTTGGTCAACGGAAACAGCGCAAGCGCCTCAGAGATATTTGCCGGGGCCGTGCAGGACACGTCGGCCGGCAAGCTGATCGGTACGAAAACCTTCGGCAAGGCCAAGTTCCAGGGCCTGATACCCATGCTTACAACCGGGGCCTATGAAAAATACGAAAAGCAGCTGGGTGTGAAGCTGATCGATGCTTATGAGCTGGTGAATAAGTATAAAATCTCCCCGTCCGACAGCGAGATATTGGGTTATGCCAAGATAACGCTGGGCTTGTATTATACTCCGAACGGCAGGATGATCGACGGCACCGGACTTGCGCCGGACTACGCTGTTGACGACCCGAAGCCTGTAAACGGCGTCAGCATAATTGGTATCCGTAAGCTCACGCAGACCTTCAAGGCCGGCTTGAACGATATGGGGATGGATGTGTACAACGCTGAAATGATACTGAAGCTCCTGGGCTTCGACATAGACGCGCCGGACACCCTGCTTGACAAAAAGACCTTCGAGGCAATAAAGGAGTTTCAGGAGAGCTCCGGGCTGTGGGCATACGGAATTCTGGACATTGCAACGCAGAAGGAGCTGAACGGCAGACTGGACGCTTTGACTCTGCAGATGGATACTCAGTATACAAAAGCCGTTGAAATACTGAATAAGCAGTAAGCTGGATAGATATACCGGGCGGATGGAAAAATCCGTCCTTTTTTTTTGCTGTTTTGAGACGTCGGACATATAAAAAAGGGAACACGACGTCCCGGGATTTGTTTGGGCGCCGAAATCCGCCGCCTGGGTATAAAGCCTTAAAGCGCTGAAGCCGGATAATCATTATGGACCCACCGCCCTTGAACGACCCGCCGCCCTTTTATATAATTTAATTGTAAGCTTGGCTGCCGGCCATATAAGCTTGAAAAAATATGGAGATAGGAGTGCACGGCATAGTGAAAAAGGCAAAGCTTCCGGGGAACCGCAGGGGTACGACGATGATTATTTTGACGCTCGCGATGACCGTCCTCCTTTCCTGCGCAGCTCTGGTCATCGATGTGGGAAGAGTGCTCGCCGAAAGGGAGAAAATGCAGAATGCCGTAGATGCTTCCGCGCTTGCCGCCGCGCTTGAGCTCCCCGACAAAACGAAAGCCGGAGCGGAGGCAAGGCACTATGCCGAGCTGAACGGGGTGGAGCCGGAGGATATAACGGTGTCATTTTCGGACGACGGGAGGACGGTGAATGTAAAGGCGGATAAAACAGTCGGATTCGTCCTTGCAAAGCTGATCGGCGTAGACGACGCCGATACAAGCACGGCTGCTTCCGCCGCAAAGGATTCTATCGGAGGTCCGTTCAATTATGCGCTTTTTTCCGGCAGCACCGGGACAGACCTTTATTTGAACGGCAGCAATGACTATATCAAGGGCAGCGTCCACAGCAACAAAGGCTTTACGGCCAACGGATCCAATCTGACCATAACAGGCGCGTGCGAAGCCCGCACT